>JBQGDK010000290.1:0-1763 GCA_052039025.1 Actinomycetota bacterium | reverse complement strand
TGTCGGACTTCTTCGACACGATGGGCACCGGCATCGGGCTCGGCGGTGAGGCCCGGCTCCTCGATCGGGTGGGCCAGCTGCCGGGCATCAACCGCGTGCTGCGCGTGGATTCGCTGGCCGCGGCCGCCGGCGGGGCCGCGTCCGCGTCGTCGAACCCGACGTACATCGAGAGCGCCGCCGGGATCTCAGAAGGCGGGCGGACCGGGCTGACCGCGGTCGTGGTCGGCGTGCTGTTCCTGCTCTCGCTGTTCTTCTCGCCGCTCGCCGGGGTGATCCCACCCGAGGCCACGGCCCCGGTCCTCGTGATCGTGGGGTACTTCCTGATGGGGCTGGTCCGCGACATCGAGTGGTCCGATCCCGGCATCGGGATCCCGGCGCTCCTCACGATCGTGCTGATGCCGTTCACGTTCAACATCACGAACGGCGTTGCGGCCGGGTTCCTCGCGTACACGGTGATCGCGCTGCTCCGGGGGCGGTGGCGCGACGTTCACTGGCTCATGTACGTGGTGTCGGTGGTGTTCGTCTGGTACTTCGTGCGGGGGCTGGTCGCGGGGGGTTAGCGGGGCTTCCGGGGGGCCGGGCCGTCGCCGTTGGCTCGTCGGACGATCTCGAACCAGACCGCGGTGTCGTCCTCCCGCTCGATCCCCCACCGATCGGCGAGCTGCCCGACCAGGAACAGGCCCCAACCGGAGGAGGCCTCAGGCCGGGGGGTCGGCGGTGGCCGGGCGAAGCCGTCGCCGGGATCCGTCACGGTGACGCGGACGCGATCCGGGCGGGCCTCCACGTTGAGGTCGATCCAGTCGTCTTCGGTGAGGCCACCGTGACGGACGGCGTTCGTGATGAGCTCGCTCACGAGCAGGGTCACCGCATCGTGGATCTCCTCACCGACGGTCCACCGGATGGGGTCGACCGCGCCGCGCGCCGCCGCCGGAGCGAGGGGCGAGGGCGAGAGGCGGAGCCGGATCCTCTTGGCCACTGGCACGTTCCCGGACACATCAGGGCATTTCCCCATTCGGGGAGCTGCTACTCGTGCGGACCGGATCGCCGTTTGGCCAGGCGGACCGTGGTCCCCGGCCGAGCCGGGGAGCCCTCGCTGATCTCCAGCAGGTCGGTGAGCGCGGTCATCAGAGGGATCCCGAAGCCTCCGGGGCCATCGACCGACGGCACGCGGACCCGCCGCCGGAACGTGCCCCGGTCTCGGACCAGGACCTCGACGATCCCAGGGTCGTCTCGCCATTCGACCTCGAACTCCTCGCTGCCGCTGTGGAGGACGGCGTTCGCGCAGGCCTCCGAGACCGCCAGGAGGAGGTCATCCGCGATGCTTTCATCGAGGCCGGCGGCGGCGGCGCGGTCCCGCAGGAACGTCCGGACGTCCGGGAGCACCTCGGGGATTGCCTGAAAGATACGCGCCGCGGTACCGGTTCCCCTCACGACCTGACCTCGAGGTTCTCGAAGCGCTCCAGCCCCATCACCTCGATGAGCCGGCGGACGCTGCCCCCGGGATGGGCGAGCACCAGGCGACCCCGTCCTTCAAGGCTGTCCAGCGTCCGGATCAGCACCTGCACCCCCGAGCTGCCCATGAATCGGACCCCGGTCAGGTCGATCGTGATGTCGCCGCCCTGGCGGACGTGAGGCTCCAGCGCCGATGCCAGCTCGTTCACCGATGCGAGATCGACCTCGCCGGCCAGGCGCAGCCCGCGCGGGTCGTCGGTGGCGGCGATCTCCAGCATCACGTCCGTTCGGGATTGTACCGGGCTGCTCCG
>JBQGDK010000289.1:0-3911 GCA_052039025.1 Actinomycetota bacterium | reverse complement strand
GCCATGAACTCCTCGTGAACCACCACCCGGTCGGGACCGTACCCGACGTTCTCGCCGAGCCGACGCCAGTCGCCCCCGACCGAGCACGTCAGACACGAGTGGAACAGCGTGCCGCGGCTGGCCATCCGCTTGCTGTGGCGGTGGGCGATGCGGGACAGACGCTCGGAGAGGGGCAGCGGCCGCAGACCCACGGAGGAGCGGGCCTCGTTGATCATCGTGTGCACCGCCTTCTCCGCCGTGGTGGTGGCGCCGGCGGGAGCGGAGCCCAGGAGGACGGCGACCAGGACGAGGGTGGGCAGGGCGAGCCGCCGGGGGGCGCGTGGCCGGTGGGCGTGGGAGGTCCGCACCGTGCCGGATTGTGCCGTGGCGCGAGGCCCGGTTCAAGTCGGGAGGTGAGCCGAGGCGGATCGACCCACAGAGCAGGCAGAAGGCCGACCTCCACGGGCATCCTCGCTGGTCGGAAGGGGTATGGACTGGTCGGCGTAGACTGAAAGCAGACCGATGACCAGAGACGACTTCGGCCCCAACACGTGGCTGGTGGAGGAGCTGTACCGCCAGTACGTCACCGATCCCGAGTCCGTCAGCGAGGTGTGGCGGGAGTTCTTCGAGGACTACACCCCCCGCGACGGCCGGGCCGCCCGGCGCCACGAGCCGCCCGAGGAGCCCCGGGAGGAGCCCCTGGCGCCGCCGGCGGGCCCCGCCCCGGCCCGGCCCGAGCCCGAACGGCCCAGGGAGCCGAAGCCGCAGGCCGCGCCCGCCGCGCCGCGGGGCGCGGAGCAGCTGTCCGGCCCGGCGAGGGTGATCGCCGAGCGGATGACCGAATCCCTGGAGGTGCCCACGGCGACCTCGTTCCGCCAGGTCTCGGCGAAGCTCCTCGAGGTCAATCGGGAGATCCTCAACAACCACCTCAAGCGCGCCGGCGGTGGGAAGGTCTCGTACACCCACCTGATCGCGTACGCGGTGACCCGGGCGCTGACCGACCACCCCGACATGAACGTCACGTACGCTGCGACGGGGGACGGGAAGCCGGCGCGCGTGCCACACGAGCACGTCAACCTGGGCCTGGCCGTCGACGTGAGGCGCGAGGACGGGACCCGCACGCTCCTGGTGCCGAACATCAAGGAGGCCGAGACCCTGGACTTCGCCGCGTTCCACCGCGCGTACGAGGACCTGATCGGCAAGGTCAACGCCAACAAGCTCTCGCCCGACGACTTCGCCGGCACCACCGTGACGATCACGAACCCCGGCGTGGTCGGCACGGTGCAGTCGGTCCCGAGGCTGATGGCCGGCCAGGCCGCGATCATCGGGGTCGGCGCGATCGCCCACCCCGCGGAGTGGGCCGGGGCCGAGGAGGACACGCTCGCCGACGTCGGCGTGTCGAAGACGTTCACGCTCACCAGCACCTACGACCACCGGGTGATCCAGGGCGCCGAGTCGGGCGAGCTCCTCGGCCGGGTCGAGGCGCTGCTGCTGGGCGGGGACGGCTTCTACGAGGACGTGTTCGCCTCGATGGGGGTCCCGTACGTGCCGGTGGAGTTCCGCAAGGACGAGCGGCCCGCCCACCCCACGGTGCTCGAGGAGGCCGAGCGGCACATGCGGCTCCGCCAGCTGATCCAGCTGTACCGGGTCCGCGGGCACCTGATCGCCGACCTCGACCCGCTCGAGCAGGAGAAGCCCGAGATCCACCCCGAGCTCGACCCGGCCACGTACGGGTTCACGATCTGGGACCTCGACCGGACCTTCGCCACGGGCGGGTTCGGCGGCGAGCGCCAGATGAAGCTGCGCGACATCCTGTCCGTGCTCCGCGACGCGTACTGCCGCACCTCCTCCGTCGAGTACATGCACTCCCAGGACCCCGAGCAGAAGGAGTGGATCCAGGACCGGGTCGAGGGCCGGCCGACCGTGTGCAGCCCCGAGGAGCAGCGGCGGATCCTTCAGAAGCTCGGCGAGGTCGAGGCGCTGGAGCAGTTCCTCCACACCAGGTACATGGGCCAGCGGCGGTACTCGCTGGAGGGCGCGGAGTCGATGGTGCCCATGCTCGACGCGATCCTGTCCGACGCGGCCGACGGGGGGATGGTCGAGTCGGTGATCGGGATGGCCCACCGGGGCCGCCTCGACGTGCTGACGTCGATCGTCGGCAAGTCGTACGCCGACATCTTCCGCGAGTTCGAGGGGGCGCTTCCCCTCGACCTCCCCCAGGGCTCCGGCGATGTGAAGTACCACATCGGCGCCGATGGCAAGTTCACCGCGTCGAGCGGGAAGGACCTCCGGGTGACGCTGGCCTCGAACCCCTCGCACCTCGAGGCCGTCGACCCGCTCGTCGAGGGGATGGTCCGGGCGAAGCAGGACCAGCTCGACGAGGGCGAGGCCGACAACCCGGTCCTCCCGATCCTGATCCACGGCGACGCCGCCTTCGCCGGCCAGGGCGTGGTGGCCGAGACGTTCGCCCTGTCGGCGCTTCACGGGTTCGGCACCGGCGGGACCATCCACGTGATCGTCAACAACCAGCTCGGGTTCACCACCGGCTCGGACTACGGGCGGTCGAGCACGTACGCGAGCGACGTGGCCAAGATGGTCCAGGCGCCCATCTGGCACGTGAACGGCGACGATCCCGAGGCGTGCGTCCGGGCGGCCCGGCTGGCCTTCGCGTTCCGCCAGCGGTTCAAGAAGGACGTCGTCATCGACATGTGGTGCTACCGGAAGTGGGGCCACAACGAGGGCGACGACCCCTCGTACACCCAGCCGCTCATGTACCGCAAGATCAAGGGGCTCCGCACGATCCGGAAGCGGTACGTCGAGCACCTGGTGAACCGGGGCGATCTCACCGTGGAGGAGGCCGAGGCGGCCCTGGCCGAGTTCAAGGCCCGCCTCCACCGGGCCTTCGACGAGATCCCCCGGGAGGAGCGGGAGGGGCCGGCCGAGGTCGAGCGCCGGGAGCCCGCCCCGATCCGGCCGAAGGCTGTGGACACGGCGGTCGACCGCGAGACGCTCCAGGGCATCCTCGACACGATCACCGAGGCCCCCGAGGGGTTCCACGTCCACGAGAAGCTGGCGAAGTGGCTCGAGCAGCGCCAGGCCCAGCTCGCGGCGGACGCCGTGGACTGGTCGACGGCCGAGGCCCTGGCGTTCGCCTCGCTCGTGCGGGAGGGCCGCACGGTGCGGCTGTCCGGGCAGGACTCGCGGCGGGGGACGTTCAGCCAGCGCCACTCGGTGCTGGTGGACCAGGAGACCGGACGGGAGTACACGCCGCTGAAGGGGCTGGAGCGCGACGGCGGGGGACGGTTCTTCATCTACGACAGCCTCCTGAGCGAGTTCGCGGTGCTCGGGTTCGAGTACGGCTACTCGGTGGCCGCTCCCGATGCGCTGGTGCTGTGGGAGGCGCAGTTCGGCGACTTCATCAACGAGGCTCAGGTCGTGGTGGACCTGATGATCGCCGCCGGCGAGGACAAGTGGGGCCAGCCGAACGGCCTGGTGCTGCTGCTGCCCCACGGGTTCGAGGGCCAGGGCCCCGAGCACTCCAGCGCGCGGCTGGAGCGGTTCCTGGCGCTGGCGGCCGAGGACAACATGCAGGTGGTCGTGCCGAGCACGCCGGCCCAGTACTTCCACGTGCTGCGGCGCCAGGCGCTGCGGGAGCGGAAGAAGCCGCTGATCGTGTTCACCCCGAAGTCGCTGCTCCGGACGCGGGAGACGTTCTGCCCGGCCGACCTGTTCACCGAGGGGCGGTTCCTGCCGCTGATCGAGGATCGGGACCCGCCCGCCGAGGTGCGCCGGGTGGTGCTGTGCCAGGGCAAGCTGTACTGGGACCTCCGGAAGGCCAGGACGGACGAGCCGGTGGCGCTGGTCCGGCTGGAGGAGGTCTACCCGTTCCCGCGGGCCGAGCTCGAGGAGGCGCTCCGGCCGTACGCGGGCGC
>JBQGDK010000288.1:0-2925 GCA_052039025.1 Actinomycetota bacterium | reverse complement strand
GCCACGATCTCGACGAGGTCCACGTCCTCGGCCTGCTCGAGGAGCGCCGCGGTCCCCTCGCGGACCAGGTAGTCGTCCTCGGCGAACACGACCCGCACGGCCGAATGGTATATGGGGAGGAGGCATGACCGACATCAGGGTGGTCCTCGGCGACGACAACGTGCTGGTGCGCGAGGGCGTGCGGGCCCTCCTCGATGCCACCGATGGGATCACCGTGGTCGGCGTGGCTGCAGACGCCCCCTCGCTGGTGGCCGCGGCCGACGAGCATCGGCCCGATGTGGTGGTGACCGATATCAAGATGCCCCCGCTGTTCCGGCTCGAGGGGATCGAGGCCGCCCACGAGATCCGCGGTCGCCATCCGGACACCGGCGTCGTGGTGCTCTCCGCGCACGACGATGAGGCCTACGCCCTGGCGCTGCTCGGCGAGGGCCACAGCGGGCTGGCGTACCTGCTGAAGGACCGGCTCGGCGAGGGCGACGACCTGGCCCGGGCGATCCGCGAGGTCAACGCGGGCGGTTCGCTCGTCGACCCGACGATCGCCGCCCGACTGTCCGGCCGGCAGGACTCCCGGGCCGAGGACCGGGAGCTCCTCGACCTGATGGCCCGCGGGATGGGATACGCGGAGATGGCCGATGAGCTCGGCACGACACAGGAGGCCGTCGACCGGCGCATCACCGGGACGTTCGCCCGGCTGGCCGGCGAGGCCGACCGGGGAGCATCGGGCGCGGTTCGGATGCTGAAGGAGCTGCACGCCGCGGTGGTGGACCGAGAGGCCTCGGCCCGGGCGCTGCGGGAGTTCGTGCCCTCGCAGGTGGCCGAGCGGCTCGGCTCCGCGCCGCTCGAGCCGGAGGAGGTCGAGGCCACGATCCTGTTCTCCGACATCCGCGGGTTCACCACGCTGTCCGAACGGCTGCCGCCGAAGGAGCTGGCAACCGTGCTGGCGGCGCACCTCGCGGCGATGGCCGAGGTGGTCCTGGCCCACGGTGGGACGATCGACAAGTTCGCCGGTGACGCGGTCATGGCCGTGTTCGGCGCCCCCGAGCCGGTCCCCGACCACGCCGAGCGGGCCCTCCGGTGCGCGCTGGCGATGCAAGCCCGCCAGGCCGAGCTCAACGGGGGAGCGGAACTGCCGCTGGCGATGGGGATCGGCGTGAACACGGGCGTGGTCGTTGCGGGGACCGTGGGCGGCGCCGGCCGTCTCGAGTACACGGTCGTGGGGGACGCGGTGAACGTGGCCCAGCGCCTTCAGGCGGTGGCCGGGCCTGGCGAGGTTGTGGCGTCGGCCGAGACCGTGCGGGGGGCCCCCGCACTCACCGCCGAGCCGATCGGAGCGCACGTGGTCAAGGGCCGGCGGGAGCCCGTGGAGGTCTACCGCCTCACGGCGAGGTAGCGTCCCGGGGTGGGCTACGACGAGGGGTATTTCCGGACGCTGTACGGCTCGATCCCGACCCAGACCCGCTTCGATCGAGCCCGGGACGACCGCGTGGTTCGGCTGGTCCGCCGGCACGCCCCACCCGGCCGGGACGGCTCGGCCCTCCTCGATATCGGCTGCGGCTACGGGTACCTTCTGCGCCGGTTCAGGGGCAGGTACCGCCTCGTCGGCATCGATGTTTCCTCCCACGCCGTTCGGGAGACCACGGGCCGCATCCCGGGTGCCCTGGTGGTGGCCGCCGATGTCCAGCGGCCCCTCCCCTTCGACCACCCGTTCGACGTGGTGCTGGCCATCAACGTGATCGAGCACCTCGGGGATCCCGCGTCCGGCGCGGCAGCGATCCGCGACGCCCTCGCCCCGGGCGGCCTGTGCGTGGTCCACCTCCCCACGATCAACGGGCCCGTGAGCCGGGCGATCTACCGGCTCGCGTACGAGCGGGACCCCACGCACGTGTACCGTCCATCGGGCCGGGAGTTCCGCCGGCTGTTCGAACGGGCCGGCTTCCGGGCCCTGGCGGCCTCCTACGCGCCTCACGTGTGGTGGCTCGGGTCGGGCCTGGGCTGGCACCCCGCGCTGCTGGCGGCGTTCAGGCGATCATGAGGCGGGTATGCTCGAACCGATGGACGAGGCGCGCCAAGAGGCCCACCGGTACGTTCGCCGGAAGCGCATCTTCTACCTCCTTGTGGGGATCTGGCTGGCGCTCAGCGTGATGTGGTTCCTGATCGACATGCTCGACGACAGCAGCGCGAACTGGTTCTACTGGCCCATGCTCGGGACCGGCGTGGGCGTGGGCATCACCGGGATCGTCCTCCTCGGCTTCGGAGGGATCTTCGGGCCCGAGTGGGAGCGCCGGCAGGTGGAGAGCTACCTGCGGCGGCACCGGACCGATCCCCAGGAGCCGGCGTGACGCCGATCAGGGTGTTCGGGGCCGACTGGTGCGGCGATTGCATACGAGCCAAGCGCGTGCTCGAGCGCGCCGGCACCCCGTACGAGTGGATCGACGTCGATGTCCAGGCCGGCGCGGCCGCCGAGGCCGTGGAGCTGGCCCGGGGCCGGCGGAACATCCCCGTGATCGAGCTCCCGGACGGTCGGGTTCTGGTGGAGCCGACCGACCGGGAGCTCGAGGACGCCCTGGCCTCCTCCTAGGCGGTCCGCTCCAGGATCCAGAGCCCCGTGTTCATGTCGCTGGCGTAGATCAGGCCGGTGGCCTCATCCACGACCACACCCCACACCTGGGGAGTCTGCGAGAGCACCCCGCGCTGCGACGGCTTCACCGGGTTCTTGCCGGCGGGGGGCACGAAGAACGCCACCTCCTCAGGGGCCGTCGGGTCGCTCGCGTCGACCACCCGGACCCCGTCCGAGTACCAGGAGATGTACGCGTCGGTCCCCACCAGGAACACGTTGTGGATCGAGTAGTCGCCCGAGGCGGGGTTGCCCACCGTCATCGAGTTCGGCGTGCGGTACTCGCCGATCTGCACCGGATCCGCGCGGTC
>JBQGDK010000287.1:0-1893 GCA_052039025.1 Actinomycetota bacterium | reverse complement strand
CGGTGGGCGTTCCCGCTCGGCGTGGCGTTCGGGGCCGGCTGGACGCCGTGCATCGGCCCCGTGCTGGCAGGCGTCCTCGCGATCGCGGCGGCCCAGGGCGGGTCGTTGCGCGGCGCGGTGCTCCTGTTCGTCTACTCGATCGGACTGGGGTTGCCGTTCCTGCTCGTGGGGCTCGGACTCCGCAAGCTGATGGGGACGCTCGCGTTCGTGAAGCGCAACTACCACTGGATCGCGGGCGTCTCGGGCGTGGTCATGATCGCGATCGGCCTCCTCGTCGCGACGAACCTGTGGACGCGGATCCTGGGCCCGGTGCTGCGCGCGGTGCAGTCGTTCAGCCCGCCGATCTGACGTGGACGGCGGTGCATGGCGCGGAAGCCGAACGGGCCCGGTCCGCCCGCCTTGGGCACGGTGCTACAGTGCGCCGGGCTGCGGTGCCCGCCTGACGTCCGTTCGGAGGGATACGGGGAACGTGCGCAGCAGAACGATCCTGGGCCTGTCGGCCCTGGCCATGCTCGTCGCCGCGTGTGCCCCGAACGCCACCCAATCCGCGCTCGAACCCGCCGGCCCGTACGCCCAGAAGGCGCACGACCTGTTCGTCCCGGTCTTCTGGGTCGCCGCCGCGATCTTCATCCTCGTCGAGGGCTTGCTGCTGATCTTCGCGATCCGCTACCGGCACCGGAAGGGCCGCACGAGGATCCCGGCGCAGGTCCACGGCAACACGCGCCTCGAGGTCGCCTGGACGATCCTGCCCACGCTGATCCTGGCCGGCGTGGCGGTGCCGACGGTCGCCACGATCTGGGACCTGGCCCGCGAACCCGAGGGAGACGTGCTCGAGGTGAGCGTGCTCGGACACCAGTGGTGGTGGGAGTTCGACTATCCGGAGCAGGAGATCATCACGGCGAACGTGCTGCACATCCCGACGGGCCGACCGGTCTACCTCACGCTCTGCGCGGCGGGGTTCGGGTACGGCGAGGATCCGCCGAGCAACCCGGGGCCGCCCGCGCCGAACGCGTGTCAGCCCGGACCCCCTGAGGGTTTGCCTCCCGCCGGGATCGGGGCCTCGGTGATCCACTCGTTCTGGGTGCCCGAGCTCGCCGGGACCCAGGACGTGGTCCCCGGCATGACCAACCACCTGACGATCCAGGCCGACGAGCCCGGCGTGTACGAGGGGCAGTGCAAGGAGTTCTGCGGGTTGTCGCACGCGTACATGAAGTTCGAGGTCGTCGCGCACTCGCCCGACGACTTCGATCGCTGGGTCTCGGACCAGCAGGCCGACGCTCCGATGCCCGAGCCCGGCAGCGACGCGGCGGCCGGGGCGGAGATCTTCATCAGCCAGTGCACGGCCTGCCACGCGATCCAGGGGCTTCGGGACGCGAACGGCGATCCCGTGGTCGGTAACAACGGCGCCCCGAACCTCACGCACCTCATGAGCCGTAGATGCTTCCGAGGGTGCACGCTCGAGACGAACGACGCGAACCTGCGCGCCTGGCTGGCGGACCCCGCGAAGGTCGAGGCGGGCTCGTTCATGCCGGACTACAACCTGTCGCCCGAGGAGCTCGACCAGATGGTCGCGTTCCTGGATACGTTGGAGTGAGGTGAGCAGGCCATGGCGACCGTGAGCGTCCCGGCCGAGCGCCCGAAGGGGCTGCTCCGCCGGCCGACCGCGACCTCCGGCTTCTGGGCGTGGTTCACGACCGTGGACCACAAGAAGATCGGGATCCTCTACGGGGTCACGGCGTTCGCGTTCTTCCTGATCGGCGGGTCCGAGGCGCTCCTGATCCGGCTTCAGCTCGCGCGGCCGGACCAGAACATCCTGAGCGAGGCCGTCTACAACGAGATCTTCACGATGCACGGCGTGACCATGGTGTTCCTCGTCGTGATGCCGCTCTCGGC
>JBQGDK010000286.1:0-1844 GCA_052039025.1 Actinomycetota bacterium | reverse complement strand
CCCTGATCAGGAGAAGGCACGCTTCAAGGAGTCGCGCGGATTCGCGAAGCGGGTCAAGGAGATCCTCGGTGACTCCCCCGACATCGTCTTCGAGCACGTCGGACAGGCGACCTTCCCCACCTCGGTCTTCGTCGTCAAGCCGTTCGGTAAGGTCGTGATCTGCGGGGCCACGTCGGGCTACACGCTCGACTTCGACGTCCGCTACCTGTGGATGCGCCAGAAGCAGATCATCGGCTCCCACTTCGCCAACGCCTACGAGTGCATGCGTGCGAACCAGCTGATGGCGGAGGGGAAGATCCAGCCTGTGCTCTGGCGGGTGATGGGCTTCGACGGCGTCGCCGAGGCCCACCAGCTCCTGCACGAGAACAAGCATCTCGGGAAGATCTCGATCCTGGTCGGCGCGAGCGACGAGGACGAGGGGAAGAGCGAGGACGGTCCCGGAGCGATCCGCGCCGAGGTGGGCGCGTGAGCGCCCACCTCGTAGATTCGGCGGCGATCTTCGTGGCCGCCGTGTGTGGCGGGGCGTGATGGCCGATGGCTCGCCGACAAACGGCAGGCTCGAGATCGTCTACATCGACTGGCACGTCCATCCCTTTCGGGCGGAGCGCTGGTACGAGATCTGGGAGCCCGCGGCGGCCCGGGCGATGGCGTTTGGGGCGAAGGGCTGGTCGCTGACCCGGAACGCCGAAGACCCGCTCCACTTCCGCCAGGCGTCGGTCTGGCAGAACCACGAGGACTTCGAGCGCTACTGGAACTCCGACGAGGTCTCGGCCTTCCGCGAGGAGGCCGTCAACTACTACAACAAGCCGGTCCACCCGGTCTGGCACGCGCTGATCGCCGGCGAGTAGCCGGCGCCCGGGCCCGGCGCCCGGATCAGCTACTTCCAGGAGCGCCCGGTGTTCCTTCTACGCCTTCAATGACGCTTTCAAGCCGATCCGTCCGGTTCCTCGCGCCCACCCTTGCCTGCGCCCTCCTCGCCGTCGGCCACGTAGCCACGGCCGAGGCCAAGGTCACCGCGACCGTCGGGGGGAAGATCCTGACCGTGCGGGGCGGCAAGGGCGCCGATCGGGCCGCTGTCGCCTGCAGCGGCCAGGGCCAGGTGAAGGTGAACGGGAGGGATCCGCGCACCGGGCCGATCGCTTGCGCGAGCATCTCGGAAGTGGACGCGTTCACGGGTTCGGGGAACGACCGGGTCAACCTCGCCGGGGTCGGGATCGCGACCGGCTTCGGGCAACGGGACCTCCCCGGATTCGGGACCGGGACGGGGGCCGCGGCCCAGCTCGGGCGCGGGAACGACCGCTACATCGGCGGCGGCTCGGCCTTCAACCTCGTCCTGGGCGGCGCCGGCAGCGAGCGCCTGTCCGGCGGGGGCCTTCGGGACGACCTCCAGGGCGGAGCCGGCGACGACAGGATCAACGGCGGTGATGGGCGGGACGTGATCCTGGGCAACGGGGGGGCGGACACCCTTCGGGGAGGCGCCGGCGACGATCTTGTGAGCGGGAACGCGGGGGACGACCTGCTGAACGGCGGGGACGGTGCCGACCTGCTCGGCGGCGGCCTCGGCAAGGACACCCTGCTCGGCGGCGCCGGCGACGACACGCTGATCGGTGGTCCCCAGAAGGACCGCCTGAACGGCGGCGCCGGCGACAACACCCTGGTCCAGAACTCGCCTAAGTAGCTAGTGCTGCTCGAGCGGGGCCATCGTCAGCCCCGCCGCCTGGAGCTGCTCCCAGTAGAGCTCCGCAGGCTCGCGCGCGCCGGTCCAGACCGCTGCCTGGCCGCGGTTGTGGATCGTGTCGGCGAACCGGTAGCCCCCATCGAGGTTGACGCCGGGGATGACGCGG
>JBQGDK010000285.1:0-5915 GCA_052039025.1 Actinomycetota bacterium | reverse complement strand
TCGGCCCTGGCCTGGGCGTCGGTCACCAGCTTGCGGGCGCGCATCTCCGCCGATGCCACGTCCCGGGCCGCCATCGCCCAGCGGATCCCGAATCCCGCCACCACGCCGAGCGCCAGGGCGCCCAGGGCGACCAGTGCGATCTCCATCGTTCCCTCCCGAAAATCACGCGAGCCGGGCGCAGAGGCCCGGCTCACCCCTCGAGGAACGACGGAATGTCGGGACCGCTCCTAGGGTCCTCCGCCCCTCCTGCTCGATGTGGTCAGGTCGATCGTCATTACGTCCGTCGTCTCGAGGATCTCGTTGGCCTCCTGTTCGTTCACAAAGGTACAACGCGGAGGGGCGGTTGGCAACAGCGGGCTCAGCCCAGGACCATGCCCTCGGAGGCGCTCGACGGCGCGGGATCCGGCAGACGCATCATGCGGAACGAGTTGAACAGTCCAACCAGCCCGGCGAGGAGCGGGATCAGCAGCGCCACCTGCAGGGCAAGGGGCCGCGATTCGGTGTTGATGCGGATGATCTCGTCCCGGGTCGGCTCGGGCTGGCCGGCCAGCAGTCGCTCGAGCTGGGTGTTGCTCATGACCTGGGCATCGGACTCCAGGGCCTCGGCCACGCGCTCCTGTTCGGCGGGAGCCAGCACCGGGCTCGCCTCCGTCTTGCTCGTGAAGGTGATCGAGAGCGCTGCCAGCATGATGGCGCCGGCGAACGCCAGTCCGAACGAGAGCCCGAACGACCCCGATGCGGAATTCACGCCGGCGGCCTCACTGACTCGTTCCTCCGAGATCGGGGACAGGGTGTAGTTGTTGAGCTGGGAAACCAGGAGGCCCAATCCAGATCCCGCGGCCATCAGGGGGAGGGCGAGGTACCAGCCGGACTCCGCCCGGGGAACGGCCAGGATCAAGGCTACCGCCCCCGCCGTGACGAGCAGGAAGCCCATCCGGATGATGCTGCTGGGGCGCCGCTGTCCGGCCCTCTTCCCAGCCAGCAGCGCCACGGCGAACATCGTCAGGGAGAGCGGAGCGAGGGACAGGCCGGCCTGCATGGCGTTGTACTCGAGCACCATCTGCAGGTAGATCGGCAGCGCGATCATCATGCCCCCGAGCGTGATCTGCTGGAGCATCTGCTGGGAGATCCCGAGCCTGAAGACCTTGGACCTGAAGAGCTCCGGGTCCAGCAGCGTCGGCTTCCCCCGACGTTGGCGTCGCCTGAGCCAGGAGATCAACGCCACCAGCCCGATCGCGCCGATCGCCAGCAGGGCGCCGACGAATTCGCCGCCCTCCTGCCAGACCAGGATGCCGAGCACGATGCCGCCCATCCCGAGGACGGAGAGGACCGCCCCGACGAGGTCGACGACCCGAGGCCCGGTGTACGCCACGTCCCTGACGAGCCTGATGCCGGACAACACCACGCCGATGATGAGGACCTCCAGCGCGAACCCAACGCGCCACGACAGATAGGTCGTGATGAAGCCCCCGAGCAGGGGGCCGACGGCTGCCGCGATCGCCGCGGCCGCACCGACCAGCGCGTACACCTTCCGCTGGGCCGCCCCCTCGAAATTGCCGTGGATGAGAGACTGCATCGCGGGAAGCAGGAGTGACGCGCCGATCCCGCCAAGGATCGACCAGAAGATGATGATCGCGATCAGGTCCTGGGCGAGCGTCATGGCCAGGGCGCCCACGGCATATCCGAGCAGACCCAGCACGTAGGCGCGCCTGCGACCGAAGAGGTCGCCGATCTTGCTCCCGATCAGGATGAACGCCGCGGACACCAACGCCTCCAGCGCGATCGCCGATTGCACCCCGCTCACGGTCGTATCGAGGTCCCGAACCACCGAGGAGATCGAGACGTTCATCAGCGACGTGTCCACGACCAGCACGAACATCGCCATCGCCAAGAGGATGCCGAGCCGTTGACCGCCCCGCGACGTCTCGGGAGCGCCGGTCTGGGTCCCCTCGGTCATGCCCGGTGCTCTCGTCGCCCGGAAGCACCCCTCAGGTTCCTCACGCCCTCATCATGCACTCGGCTCCGCGCTGCCGCAAGAACGGAACCGCCCGAGCTACGCGCGGCGAGCGTTCTCCGCCTCGACCGCTGCGCGGCACGCCAGCAGCTGGACGAACGTCAGCACCTCCTGGGTGTCCCGGAAGGGCCGGCCCAGCGAGGCCATCACGGTGGCCATGGCCGCCACCGACACGCCCCGGCACAGCACCTCGATCTCCTCACGGCTGAACGGACCCAGGCCCGCCATGAGATCCCGGAACAGGGCGTCGACGGCGTCGCGCCGGGGCTCGCCCTCGGACCGGCGCCACCGCTCGGCGAGGTCGCGGAGGTACCGGTCGCTGGCGCCCTTCACTCGACCTCCATCTCCGCGATGGCCCGGCGAACCGCCGACCTCGCGATCACCGGCTCGTAGCCGCGGCGGATCAGGTAGCTCAGCAGCCGACGATGGAGCACGTCCGGCGACAGCGAGCGGAGTCGAGCCGATCGGGCGCTGGCCAGCTCGTAGGCGATGTCGGCGTCGTCCTCCGGCTGGACCTCGTCCACGGCTCGCTCGGCCAGGTCCCGGTCGACCCCCTTTCCCCGCAGCGCGGCCAGGCCGGCCCGCCGGCCCAGGCCCCGTCGTCGCTGGTGCTCGGCGAGCTCGCGGGCGAACCGCTCGTCGTCGACCAGGCCGACCCCTTCGAGGTCGACCAGCGTCGACTCGACCTCGTCCTCCTCGAATCCGGCCCGGAGCAGCCGGGAGCGGAGCTCGTGCCGGCTCCGCGAGCGGACCGAGAGGAGGCGGAGCGCCCGGTCCTTGACGCGGGGGCGCTCCCTGGTGGACACCTAGCCGGCTCCCGCCTTGGCCTTGGCCGTCCTGGCCGCCGGCTTCTCCGGTGGCTCGGGCTCCGCCGCATCGGGGATCTCGACCGGCCGGTCGTCGTCCTCGGTGAACGCGACCAGGCCCACGGCCTCGCGGATCCGCCGCTCGATCTCCCTGGCCACATCGGCGTGCTCGATCAGGAATTGTCTGGCGTTCTCCCGGCCCTGGCCGAGCTGCTCGCCCTCGTAGGTGAACCACGCGCCGCTCTTCTTCACCATCTCCAGGTCGACGCCCACGTCGAGCAGCGAGCCCTCCTTCGAGATGCCCTTGCCGTACAGGATGTCGAACTCGGCGAGGCGGAACGGGGGGGCCAGCTTGTTCTTCACGACCTTGGCCCGCACCCGCGACCCGACCACGTCCGTGCCGTCCTTGAGGTTGTCGATCTTCCGCACGTCGAGGCGGACCGACGAGTAGAACTTCAGCGCCCGGCCGCCCGGCGTGGTCTCCGGGTTCCCGAACATGATCCCGATCTTCTCCCGGAGCTGGTTGATGAACATCGCGGTGGTGTCGAACCTCGACAGCGAGCCGGCCAGCTTCCGCATGGCCTGGGACATCAGGCGGGCCTGGAGCCCGACGTGGGAGTCCCCCATCTCGCCCTCGATCTCGGCCCGGGGGACCAGCGCGGCCACCGAGTCGATCACGACGAGGTCCACGGCCCCCGACCGCACCAGCAGGTCCGCGATCTCCAGGGCCTGCTCGCCGTTGTCGGGCTGGGACACCAGCAGCTCGTCGATGTTCACCCCGAGCGTGCGGGCGTACGTCGGGTCCAGGGCATGCTCGGCGTCGATGAACGCCGTGATCCCGCCCTTGGCCTGGGCCTCGGCGATCACGTGGAGGCACACCGTGGTCTTGCCGGAGCCCTCGGGCCCGTACACCTCGACGATGCGGCCCCGCGGGATCCCCCCGATCCCCAGCGCCACGTCCAGCGCCAGCGACCCGGTGGGAATCACGCCGATGCCGTTCACGCCGGCGTGCTCGCCCAGGCGCATCACCGCGCCCTTGCCGTGCTGCTTCTCGATCTGCTGGAGCGCCAGGTCCAGCATCTTCTCCCGTTCCACCCGCGGAACCTCCTCGTGCGGCATCGCCGCCACGCTAGCCAGCGCCGCTGACATGAATCACACCTCCTGAATTACACCCGTGTCAAGTCCCATCCGCCGATCCACCCTATTCGAACGCATGTTCGGAGTCAACGACCCGGCCGGTTGACCTGCTGGCTCCCTCGGGCCACCCTGTGCGGCGGATGTCGAACGTGCGCCTCGACCGCAAGGCCGGTTGTGCCCTCGTCGCGGCGGTGGTCCTCCTGGTCGTGGTCGGGGTCGTCGTGGCGGGGCGGACCCTCGAGGACGCGCTCGACGCAACGCTCGACCGCATCCAGCCGGGCGCGCTGATCGGCGCCGCCGGGGCCACCGCGGCCCTCCTCTTGGCCTTCGGCCTGGTCCGCTGGGCCCGGCGACCCAGCCGCCCGGAGGGCCGCACCGTCCCCGCCGAGATCGGGCGGGACCAGCCGGCGCTCCGGGCCGAGCCGCCCGCGGTGGCCGGCCTCCTCGCCGACGGGTTCGAGCCGCACCGCGAGGGGGTCCCGGCCACGCTCCTCGACCTCGCCGCCCGGGCGGTGGTCTCGCTCGAGGGGATCGGCGACGAGCTGCTCGTGCGGCTCCGCGACGCCGGCGACCGGGACGGCGATGGGGGCGGCGAGCTGCTGGCCCACGAGCGACGGGTCCTCGACCTGGTCCGCCGGCGGGCCGTCGATGGCGCCGTCCCGGGCGCGGCGCTCTCCTCCGGCCCGAGGGAGCACGCCCGGGGATGGTGGCGGGGGTTCCGGAACGAGGTGATCGACGAGGCCCAGGCCCGCGGGCTGTCCCGCGACGTGTGGGATCGGGGGACCCTGCTCGCGTTCGGCATCGCCTCGCTCGTCCCCGCGGGCCTCCTGCTTCTCGGGACGCGGAACTGGGGCGCGGGGGTGATGTACGCGCTGGCGGCGTTGGTCCTCCTCGAACGGGTGAGGGAGCGCCGGGCCCAGCGCGACACCGACGCCGGGCTCGCCGCCGCGGCCGACTGGCTCGGGGTCCGGGCGTACCTCCGCGAGGCCGAGCTCGAGGACCTGCCGCCTGCCTCGGTGACCGTGTGGGAGCGCTACTTCGCGTACGCGGCCGCGTTCGGGGTGGCCCGGGCCGCCGTCGAGACGATCCCGAGGGGCGCCGAGCAGGACCGCCGGGCCTGGAGCAGCCACGGCGGCCGGTGGCGCGAGGTCCGCATCCGGTACCCCCTGGTGTGGCCGCCGGCGTGGGGCTGGCTGCCCGGCGTGGCCCTGCTCGTGGCCGTGCTCGGCATCGCCGCGGCGGCGGGCCTCCTCCGGCTGGCCGTCGGCATCGGTTGGCCCCGACCCGGGCTCGGCGACCCGCCCGGCCTGACCTCGTTCGTCCGAGGCATCGCCGGGGCGGCCTGGACGGCCGGGGTCGCGATCGGCCTGTGGTCGGCGGTGGCGCTGGTCCGCTCCGTCGCCGACCTCGGCCGGACGCGCACGGTCGCCGGCCAGGTCCTCCGGCTGCGGACGTTCGGCCGGTCCGACGACGATCCCGGCCGGCACTACCTCGCGCTCGACGACGGGACCGCCGACGCGGTCCGGGCCTGGCGGGTCCCCCACGACCTGTGGACCTCGGTCGCGGCGGCCCAGGACCGAACGGCCACCGTCACCGTGTGGCCGCACCTCGGCCGGGTCCGGTCGATCGGCTGACCCCTCAGCTCGGGGCCCGGTGGACCTCCAGGGCGGCCCGGAGGCCGGATTCGAGCGCCCCCTGATCCAGGCGTGGTACAGCGAGCAGTGCTCCCCGGCAAAGTGGATCCGGCCCTCGGGCCGGACGATGTGCTCCTGCAGCTCGGTCTGCTGCTCGGGGGCGAACAGCGCGAAGGCGCCCCGGGCCCACCGGTCGCTGTACCAGGCGTGCGACGCGCCCACCTCGAAGGCGTCCCGGACGCTCGGGTGGATCTGGGCCACGTCGTGGAGGGCCTCCTCGAGCCGGGTCTCCTCGTCCATGGCCCCCCACTGGAGCGCGTCCTG
>JBQGDK010000284.1:0-1862 GCA_052039025.1 Actinomycetota bacterium | reverse complement strand
CCCCCGGGGGGCCAACCCCCCAACCCCCCCCATGGCTCCACACACCCGGCCCCCGCCCCCCCCCCCAACAGGGGGGGGCCCCCCCCCGCGCCGTGGAGGAGCGCCCCGACAATCTCGCCGAGACCGGGCCGCGCGTCTATCCCCCGGAAGGGGGAGGCGGAACCTGCGTCTTCAGGAAGGGGGAAAGCGGGCCATCCCGCTTGGTCTCCGGGAGGACCCGCTCACCCGTTGCGAGGGCCTGTCAGAGGGAAGGCTCACGACGCCCCCGCACTAGAGCGTCGGCTGCGGCCAACCGGCGCTCGTGTGACGCGAGCCTACTCGACCCGCCGGGCGGCGGCTACTAGCCGTTCGGCGAGACTCCTCTAGGGGTGTCGCCTGGGTGGTCCTGGGCGTCGGAAAGCCCAGGTCGCCTAGAAGACCGGCGTCTCGCGCCAGGTTCCCCAGACCTCGCGGAGCGCGTCGCACATCTCGCCCATGGTCACGTAGGAGCGCGAGGCCTCGACGATGGCCGGCATGAGATTCCTGTCCTCGACCGCTGCGTCCGCCTTCAGGCGGGCGAGAGCCGCCTCGGCGGTCGCGGTGTCCCGGCTCGCCCTCAGCGCCTTGACTCGCTCGACCTGCTTGTCCTCGAGCGCCTGGTCGATCTTGAGGATCTCGATCGGCTGCTCGTCGGGCTCCTGGAAGCGGTTGACGCCGACGATGACGCGCTGCCCCGCCTCGAGCTCGCTCTGGAACCGGAACGACGCCTCGGCGATCTCGCGCTGGAAGAAGTTCTCCTTGATCGCCGCGACGACGCCGCCGAGCCTGCGGATCCGGTCGAAGTAGTCGTAGGCCTCTGCCTCGAGCCGGTTCGTCAGGTCCTCGAGGAAGTACGAGCCGCCGAGCGGGTCGATCGTCGAGGCGACGCCGGTCTCGTGCGCCAGCACCTGCTGGGTGCGGAGGGCGATCTTGACGGCGTGCTCGGTCGGGAGCGCGAGTGCCTCGTCGAAGGAGTTGGTGTGCAGCGACTGACAGCCGCCGAGGACGGCGGCGAGCGCCTCCACCGCGGTCCGGACGATGTTCACCTCGGGCTGCTGCGCCGTCAGCGAGACGCCCGCGGTCTGGGCGTGGAAGCGCATCAGCCACGAGCGCGGGTTCCGCGCGCCGTAGCGGTCGCGGAGCTCGCGCGCCCAGATGCGCCGCGCCGCCCGGTACTTGGCGATCTCCTCGAAGAAGTCGATGTGCGCGTTGAAGAAGAAGGAGAGCCGGGGCGCGAAGTCGTCGACGGCGAGGCCGCGGGCCATGGCCGCCTCGACGTAGGCGAACCCGTCGGCGAGGGTGAAGGCCAGCTCCTGCGCGGCCGTCGAGCCCGCTTCGCGGATGTGGTAGCCGGAGATCGAGACCGGATGCCACAGCGGCACCTCACGCGCGCAGAACTCGATCATGTCCACGCAGAGCCGCATGGAAGGCTCGGGCGGGAAGATCCACTCCTTCTGCGCGATGTACTCCTTGAGGATGTCGGTCTGGATCGTCCCGCGCAGCTGGTCCCGGCCGACCCCCTGCTGCTCGCCGACACAGATGTAGAACCCGAGGAGCATGGCCGCCGGCGCGTTGATGGTCATCGAGGTCGAGACCTCGTCGAGCGGGATGCCGGCGAAGAGCTGCTCCATGTCTGCGAGCGAGTCGATCGCCACGCCCTCGCGGCCGACCTCGCCGAGCGACTTGGCGTGGTCCGAGTCGTAGCCCATAAGCGTGGGCATGTCGAAGGCGGTCGAGAGCCCGGTCTGGCCGTGCTCGAGGAGGTAGCGGAAGCGGGTGTTCGTCTCCTCGGCCGTGCCGAAACCGGCGAACTGCCGCATCGTCCAGAGCTTCCCGCGGTGCAT
>JBQGDK010000283.1:0-4797 GCA_052039025.1 Actinomycetota bacterium | reverse complement strand
GAGAACGGCGACTTCAACCCGATCTTCGAGGCCACGCTGGAGCTGGCGGAGACGAGCTAGCCTCACGAGGTCACGAGGGCCCGGGGAGGGCTGCGGCCGGCTTCCGCATTCCCGCCGCAGCCCTCTCCGATCGCGCCCGTGGGGATGTGACTGGTGGGAGGTCGAATCGCGAGCATCCTGGCGGCCTCCAGTATCCTGAGGGTCGAAACGAGGGCGCGATGCTGGACGACCAGTGGCGAGTGCAGTTCGACGCCGAGGTGAGCTTCACCAACGGCGGCGGTCTCCAGGCGCAGGGCTTCAGGCTGGACATCCCCGACCGTGACATCTCCGACGAGGCGTTGGCGGAGCTGTTCGTTCAGCACCTCGGCCTGCTCATGGTCGACCGGGTCCGGATCAGCGAGAAGGTCGTGCTCCGAGAGCACCACAAGGGGTCTCGAGGAACCTCCGAGCCGGGCCGGCAAGGAACATCCCGACGCGTGGTTGAGCTCAGCCACGTCGTACGGCACGGCATGATCACCTACCCCGGGCTGCCGGGGCCGGAGATCAGCGAGCATATGACGCGAGAAGCCTCTCGGTCCCACTACGCCTCCGGCACGGAGTTCCACATCGGCCGCATCTCGATGGTCGCGAATACCGGTACCTACGTCGACACCCCGTTCCACCGGTTCGCGGACGGCGCCGACCTCGCTCGGTTGCCCCTGGCTCGACTGGCGGATCTGGACGGCATCGTGGTCAGGATGCTCGGGAGCGGGAAGCGGTCCGTCGACCGGGCCGAGGTGGCGCCCCACCGCGTGAAGGGCAAGGCGGTTCTCATCCACACGGGTTGGGATCGTCATTGGGGGACCGAGAGATACGGGCGAGACCATCCGTACCTCACGGGGGAGGCTGCTGAGTGGCTTGCCGAGGAGGGTGCCGCTCTGGTGGGTATCGACTCGCTGAACATCGACGACACGGATGATCTCGCCCGCCCCGCCCACACGAGCCTGCTCGCGGCCGGGATCCCCGTCGTCGAGCACCTCCGCGGGTTGGTTCAGCTCCCGCCCCAGGGGTTCCGGTTCCATGCCGCCCCTGTGAGCGTCGAGGGGATGGGGACCTTCCCGGTGCGGGCGTACGCGATCGTTGGGGGAGCCTAGGCAGCCGGGGATCTCAGTCCGCGTGGGCCTCTGCGGGAGCCTTCGGGGCGAGCCGGGTGACCACGAGGCCGGCCACGACCAGGAGCCCGCCGACGACCTGTTCGACCCGAACAGCCTCGTTGAGCGCCAACACCGCGATGGCGCCACCGAGCACAGGCACCAGGAAGCCGTACACGACCGTCCTGGGGATCCCCCGATGGCGGATGGCCCAGTTCCACAGCGAGTACGCCAGGTAGACCGGTCCGACGATGGCGTAAGCCAGGATGAGCCACGATCCGGCGCTCACAGCACCCCAGTCCTGCTCGAGCATGGCCGGGATCCCCACCAAGGTCACGAGGAGGCCGCCGATGGCGAGACCGTACGACAGGAGCTGGCGCGACTGGTAGCGCGCGGTCAGGGGCTGATTGATCACCCCGTACGCGCCGAAGGCCGCGGCCGCGCCGAGCGAGAGAAGGTCCCCGGGTCTGGCCGCGGCGAACGCGTCCCATGCCCGGAGGAACACCGCCACGCCCGCGAAGCCCACCACGACGCCCAGGACCTCGAGCGGCGTGGCTCGCTGCCGCCGGGTGATCCACATGAAGATCACCGAGAAGATCGGGTGCGTGGAGATGAGGATGGCGCTGGCCAGGGCCGTGGTCCGATCGAGGCCGAGGACGAACCCCATCTGGTACAGGAAGAATCCGGTCAGCCCGGACGCGACGAGCGCGGGGATGTCGGCCCGTCGGGGGCGGGCGCGGTTCTTCGACAGGGCCAGAACGACCACGGAGAACCCGAACATCGCGGCGAACCGGACCGCGGTGAAGGCCACCGGGTCCATGTCCCGCCACGCCACCTTGAACAGCGTGAACGTCGACGCCCACATGAGCGCCACCGAGAAGAGCGCCAGGTCGACCAGGATGGGAGAGGGGGTCTCCGGGGCGGCGACCTCTGCCTGCTTCGTCTCCACGTCGATCGTCAAACCCCGATGCGCCGCCGATGATTCCCCGGGCGGAATAGGTCCGCTGGGCCCGGAGTTGGGAGGAGATCGTGGACGACCTCGGTCCGCTCGTGGCCGACTGGCCGGCCGACCCAGTGTCGGTGGGCGTCACCGACGCCGACCGGACCCTGGGCCTCGCCGGCGACCCCACCCGGATCGACCGGATCGCCTCGGTGAGCAAGCTGCTCGCTGGGATGGCCGCCCTCGTGGCGCTGGAGGAGGAGGCGATCCACCTCGACGAGCCGGCCGGCCCGGCCGGATCCACGGTCCGTCACCTCCTGGCCCACGCGTCGGGGCTCGCGTTCGATGGGGACGCGACGCTGGCCCCTCCGGGGCGCCGTCGCATCTATTCCAACAGCGGGATCGAGCGGGTTGCCGACCACTTGGGATCGAGGGCGGGGATGCCGTTCGAGCGCTACCTGCGCCTCGGCATCCTCGAGCCGCTCGGCATGGACCACACCGACCTCCGGGGCTCGCCGGCGCACGCCGTGTGGAGCACGGCCGCGGACCTCCTCGCCTTCGCCCGTGAGCTCCTCCGCCCGAGCCTCGTATCGCCGGAGACCCTGAGGCTGGCCACCACGGTCCAGTTCCCGGACCTGGCCGGGACCCTCCCCGACGTGGGCAGGTTCGACCCGAACACCTGGGGGCTCACGTTCGAGATCCGCGACGGGAAACGACCGCACTGGACGGGGACCCGCAACTCTCCCGCCACGTTCGGGCACTTCGGCGGGTCCGGGTCGTTCCTGTGGGTCGACCCCGAAGCCGGGCTGGCGGCCGTGGGCCTCGCCGCACGTGACTTCGGACCGTGGGCGCTGGAAGCGTGGCCGCGGTTATCCGACGCGGTCCTGCAGCGATACGCGGCCTAGGAGCGGGGCGGGGACCCTTTCCCTACGATCCCACCCGCGCCAGCGGTTCCTCCTCGACCGGGGCGACCGGCACGGGAACCGCGGCGGCGGCGGCGCGTCGCTCCGCCCGTAGCAGGAGCGCCATCATCGGGAGCATGACGATGACCCACCCGGTCTGGAACCACCCGAACGGCCACAGGGCCAGGTAGAACCCGATAACCGCGAGGTAGCCGAGCCGGGTCCTTCGTCCGCCGCTCAGGATCAACAGGCCCACGATGGCCTCGAAGGCCACCAGCAGGCTGATGAACAGGACCTCGTTCGGCCCGACGACGGCGCGCCACGCCTCCGTCACCCAGTCGAAATGGGCGGGGTCGGCGAAACCAGCGTAGTCACGGCCGGTCGCCAAGTAGAGGGCGTTCACGAGCGCACCGCCGAGCACGAACAGGGTGCCCACCGCGCCCCGTCCCACGTACATCCACAACCTGCTCCTGCTCGCCAGGATCGCTGCCACGATCGTGGCGACGCCGCTCGCCACCCACAGGACCTCCTCCATGAGGCCTCCTCCTTCCTGCCTACTCGGCGGCCTGCTCCACCGACTCGAAGAGCTCGATCCCTTCCGCCACCGCCCGGACCTGGCCCTCCGACAGTGCACGATCGAGCGCCGGCAGGCAGACCTCCTCCTCGTTCGCCATATGCTCGGTGAGCAGCTCGTACAGCCCGTACAGGATCCGGCGGAGCTCCGTCTCGTCCGCTGCGCCGAACTCCGACCGGTCGAGCTTCGGGCGGAGCGCCGCCAGCTGACGGGCGAGGTCCGCGACCTCGGCGTGATCGCGGCTCATGATGCGCGCCGCCGCCCCGTAGCCATCCGTCCGGGCGATGGCCGGGTTCAGGACCCGTTCCTCTACCGCGATATGAGGCAGGACCCGGTGGGAGAGGAACCGGTAGACGCTCTCGACCTCGACCCTCAGCCCGGCCGCATCGGCCCGGCCCACAGTGTCGGCCACGCTGCGCAGCCGCTCGAGGCCGGCCCGGAGCCGGCCGTGCTCTTCCAGGAACGACTTCCACGAATCCGTCAAGGCATCTCACCCCTCACGACGTCTCTCATGTTCAGCCTAGGGGGACCCCGGTCGTTCGGGATGGGCCGATGGGACCTGGACGTGAGGGACCTCCGCCCGGCACGAGAGGCGTCCGCGGTGGGAACGAGCGAGGGGGTTGACGTGCGCCCGGGCTGGAGAACATCTGTTCCGTGAGGTTCAAGCGACGATATCGAAGCCGCAACGTGATCGACCGGCGGGCCGCCTCGCCGGCAGCCGGCGGGCTCTCGCGGATCCCGATCGGCGCGGCAGGTGGAGGGATCGGGGGGATCATCGTGCTTGTCCTGATCCTGTTCCTCTCCGGTCAGTTCGGGGGCGCGGGCTCGGAGGGGACGCAGGGCGCCGCCCCGGTACCCCGGGAGCAGGACCCCGAGGCCGAGCTGGTCTCATTCGTCTCGTTCGTGTTCGACGACGCCCAGGCGACGTGGACGGACGTGTTCGCCGAGAGTGGGGGGACGTACCGGCCCGCCGAGATGGTGCTCTACCGAGACGCCACCGACAGCGGGTGCGGGTTCGCCACCTCCGAGGTCGGGCCCTTCTACTGCCCCGCCGACGAGAGGGTGTACCTCGACCTCGGGTTCTTCGAGGATCTCCGACATCGCTACGGCGCCGAGGGGGACTTCGCCCAGGCCTACGTGATCGCCCACGAGGTCGGCCACCACGTCCAGCACCAGCTGGGGATCAGCGAGCGGGTGCAGCGGCTGTCCGGGCGGAGCCCCTCCGAAGCCAACGAGCTGTCGATCCGGCAG
>JBQGDK010000282.1:0-2487 GCA_052039025.1 Actinomycetota bacterium | reverse complement strand
CTGCACCCGGACCGACTCGGCCACATCCGTCGAGTACATCGTCTCGAGGACGTCCCGGATGGCCCGGACGGCCTCGCCGGCGTCCTCGGGGCTGCACGCCTTCCCGGTGCCGATCGCCCACACGGGCTCGTAGGCGATCACCAGCCGGGCGGCCTCGTCCGGGCCCACCTTCGAGAGGTCCTCGCGCACCTGCCGGGTCACGACCTCGGTGGCCCGCCCGGCGTCCCGCTCGTCCTCGGTCTCGCCGACGCACAGGATCGGGGTCATGTCGTGGCGGAAGACCGAGCGCAGCTTCCGGGCCACCGAGGCGTCGGTCTCGCCGAAGTGCTCCCGACGCTCCGAGTGCCCCACGATCACGTACGACACGCGCAGCGCCCGGAGCATCGGCGGAGAGATCTCGCCGGTGAACGCCCCCTTCTCCTCCCAGTGGACGTCCTGAGCCCCGAGCGCGAACGGGAGCTTGTCGGCCTCGATGATCGTCTGGACGGCCCTGAGGGCGGTGAACGGCGGGCACACCACGACCTCGACCCGCTCGCCGTCCTCCTTCGACAGCAGGTAGGAGAGCTTCTGCACGTCCTGGATCGCCTCGAGATGGGTCTTGTGCATCTTCCAGTTCGCAGCGACGATCGGCCGGCGGGCCACCTCATCCCTCCATCAGCACGGCCACGCCGGGGAGCGTCTTCCCCTCCAGGAACTCCAACGAGGCGCCCCCGCCGGTGGACAGGTGGTCGACCGAGTCCTCGAACCCGAGCTTGCGGATCGCCGCGACGCTGTCGCCCCCGCCGACCACGGTGAACGCGTCCGCCGCCGCGACCGCCTGGGCCACCCCGCGGGTCCCCAGAGCGAACGGCTCCAGCTCGAACACGCCCATCGGGCCGTTCCAGAACACGGTCCGGGCATCGGCCAGGACGCGGGTGAACTCCTCGACGGTGCGGGGGCCGACGTCGAGCCCTTTCCGGCCGCGGGGGATCCGGTCGGCCGGCACGGTCTCCTTCTTCGCCTCGGCCGAGGCCTCCGGCGCCGCGACCACGTCCTCGGGAAGGACCACGACCACCCCGCGCTCCTCGGCCCTCCCCAGCGCGGCCCGGACCGTGTCGAGGTGGTCTGCCTCGACGAGCGAGTCCCCGGTCTCCGCTCCCTGAGCGGCCAGGAACGTGAACGCCATGGCCCCGCCGACAAGCAGCGCGTCGACCCGGTCCAGCAGCGCGTCGATCACGTCCAGCTTGTCCGAGACCTTGGCGCCGCCGAGGATGGCCACGAACGGCCTCTCCGGGCCCTCCAGGAGCCGGGACAGGACCTCCACCTCACGCTGCATGAGGCGCCCGGCCGCGTTCGGGAGCAGCTCGGCCACGCCGACCACCGAGGCGTGGGCCCGGTGGGCCGACCCGAACGCATCGTCGACGTAGGCGTCGGCCAGGGAGGCCAGCTCCCGGGAGAATCGGGGGTCGTTGCCCTCCTCCCCGGGGTCGAACCGGAGGTTCTCGAGCAGCGCGACCTCACGGTCCTCCGGCCGGGCCACCCAGCCGTCCATCTTCGCCACCGGGAACCCGCCGAGCTCCTCGAGCCGACGGGCCACCGGATCCATCCTCAGCTCGGAGACCTCGCGGCCCTTCGGCCGGCCGAGGTGCGAGGCGAGCACCAGCGGCGACCCCGCCTCGCGGAGCTCCCGGATCGTGGGGAGCGCGGCTTCGATCCGCATGTCGTCGGCCACCCGGCCGTCCTCCAGCGGGACGTTGAAGTCGACGCGCACGAGCACCCGGCGCCCGGCGACGTCCCCGAGGTCGGCGATCGTCCGGAGGCGCCCCACGCTAGCGCTTCGAGGCCACCAGCTCGACGAGCTCCACCAGCCGGTTCGAGTACCCCCACTCGTTGTCGTACCAGCCGATGACCTTGACCATGGCGCCGATGGCCATGGTCGACTGGGCGTCGAACACGCACGAGTGCGGGTCGCCGACGACGTCCGAGGACACCAGCGGGTCCTCGGTGTACTTCAGGATGCCGTCGAGCCGCCCGCCGGCCGCGGCCCGGAAGGCCTCGTTGACATCCTCGACCGAGGCCTCGCGCTCCAGGATGCACACCAGGTCGGTGACCGAGCCGTCGGGCACCGGGACCCGGAACGCCATCCCGTCCATCCTCCCCTTCAGCTTGGGGATCGCCAACGAGGTGGCCTTGGCCGCGCCCGTGCTGGACGGCACGATGTTGATCGCCGCGGCCCGGGCCCGCCGGAGATCCTTGTGGGGCAGGTCGAGCAGGTTCTGGTCGTTCGTGTAGGCGTGGCACGTGGTCATCAGGGCCCGGTCGATCCCGAAGGCTTCCTCGAGCACGCTGGCCATCGGCACCACGCAGTTCGTGGTGCAGGAGGCGTTGGAGAGCACGTGGTGCGTGGTGGGGTCGTAGTCGTCGTGGTTCACCCCGAGGACGATCGTGATGTCCTCACCCTTGGCCGGAGCGCTGATGATGACCTTCTCGGCGCCGGCCTCGAGGTGC
>JBQGDK010000281.1:0-3824 GCA_052039025.1 Actinomycetota bacterium | reverse complement strand
AACGGTTCTTGCCGCCCGCGAGGACCCGGAGCCCGGTGGCCTCGTCGCCGTCGAACGAGCACACCACATCGACGGCGTGCTCGAGGGTCTTGGGGCCGGCCACGTCGCCGTCCTTCGTCACCTGGCCGACCAGCAGGACGGTGACGCCACTCGTCTTGGCCAGCCCGATCAGCGCGTCGGCGCTCGCGCGTACCTGGGCCGGGCCGCCGGGGAGCGACGGGAGCGCCGGGTCGCGGATGGCCTGGATCGAGTCCACCACGAGGACCGCCGGCGAGGCCGCCCGGGCCGCCTCGAGCACGTGGCCGACCTCGCGACCCGGGACGAACGACACCGAGTCCGGGGAGACGCTGAGACGCCGAGCCCGGATCGCCACCTGGGCCCGCGACTCCTCCCCGGACGCCATCAGGCACGGTCCCACGGTCGCCGCGACGTGGCCGGCGACCTGGAGGAGCAGCGTGGACTTCCCGATCCCGGGCTCCCCGGCGATCAGCGCCACGGACCCGCGGACGAGGCCGCCGCCGAGGACCCGATCGACCCCCTCGAGCCCGGTGGTGATGCGGTCGGGCGCATCGTCGCTCCCGCCGAGCGGCTCCACGGGCGCGGCGTCGGCCGAGGGGGGGCCGTGGTCACCGATCGTGCCCCACTCCCCGCAGCCGGGGCACCGGCCCATCCACTGCGACACCTGCTGGCCGCACCCGGAGCACGACAGGATCGACCGCGTCTTCCCCACGGCCGGACGCTACCAGCCGGGGGTGACACGCCCCCGGGGCTACCGGGGGAGCGCGTCGAGGAGGCGGATGGAGGCCGCGGCCACCTCGTTCACGGCGGCCTGGAAGGCCTCGGCGTTGCGCCGGGACGGCTCCCGGAACCCGCTCACCTTCCGGACGAACTGGCGGGCGGCCTCGCGCACCTCGTCCTCGGTGGCCGGGCCGTCGGGGCCTCGCAGGCGCTTGATGCTCCGGCACATGCCGACGAGGATAGCCGCCCTTCGCGCTTACGCCCGCCCGGCCTCGATGGCCTCGACCAGCGCCGCGCCCTCCTCGCCGCACAGCTCGACGAGCCCCACCCCGCCCGAAGCCAGCCGGTCCCGCACCCGCCGTCGAACCTCGCCGAGCCGCCGCTGGAGCGCCCGGCCGGGGCAGGCCGTGTCGGCGTGCTCGAGGTGGCCCCGGATCGTCCGCACGCCGACGCCGTACCGGTCCACCGCCCAGGCCAACACGTCGACGAGCGCTCGGACCTGCGCGGCCGAAGGCCGCTGCTCCTGGAAGTTGCCCTCGCACATCACCAGGAGGTGCCCTCGGGGGTCGTAGTTGGTCGAGGTGTCTCCGACCGCCCACCGCGGGCGGCCCGCGTACACGTTGCCGTTCCGGTCGATCAGCAGGTGGTAGGCGATGTCCGGCCAGCCGCGGGCCTGGTGCGCGGCCTGGTGCGACCGGAGCCGCGAGGGGGCCAGCCGGTTGTCCCGGAGCGCCACCGCGCTGTGGTGCACGGTGATCCGCCGGATCCGGTGTCGCTGGAAGTCCCCGGTCGCCTTCCGGGCTCCCCAGGCCCGCCGGCAGATCAGCTCCACCGTGCGCTGCGGGGCGGCCGCCCGGGCGGGAATCGCCACCGAGGCCACCAGGGCGACCAGCCACGCGAGGAAGCGGCGCCGTCCGACCGGTGCAGCTCGGCTTATGGGATCGAGCGCTCCTTCTCGCACTTCGAAGCCTTGTCCTTCCCGGCTCCGCCCACGCACGTGTCTTTCCCCTTCCCGCCATTCAGCTTGTCGTTGCCGCCTCCCCCTCCGAGCCGATCCCGGCCCGCCTCTCCGAGGAGCCGGTCCTTCCCCTGTCCGCCCTTGAGCCTGTCGTTGCCGATGCCGCCGGCGGCGATGTCGTTTCCGCTTCCCCCGTTGACCACGTCCTTCCCGTCACCGGCGCACAGGATGTCCTTGGCGCCGAGGCCTTTCAGCAGGTCGTTGCCCGCCAGCGCGGAGAACACGTCCCGGTCCGGCGTGCCGCGCAACTCATCGGCGCTGAGGGTCCCCAGGATCGTCACGGGCTTTCCTTTGCACGTCCCGGGATCGGCGAACTTGCTGATGAACCCATCCGTCTGCCCGTTATGGATTGTGTCGAAGGCCCCCGCTGTGGTGGGGTAGTCAGTCATGCCGTCGAAGGTCTCGCCCGCCACGTAGAAGGCACCGGCGGCGTCGACGGCCACGTCCCAGCCCGTTTCGGAGTCCGAGCCCCCCAGAAAGCTCGAGTACAGGAGCGCCGAACCGGCGGTGTTGATCCTGGTGAGAACGGCGTCGGTACCGCCGTTCTGGGAGGTGTCGAAGGCACCCGCCGTCGTGGGATACGCGGGCGACCCCTCGCCCGTCCATCCCGTCACGAAAACGGTCCCGGCGGCATCCACCGCGATCCCGCGCCCCGCGTCATTGTCGCTCCCGCCCAGGAACGTGGAGAACTCGAGCCCGGATCCCGACGGCTGCACCTTCGTCACGAACGCGTCCTGCAGACCGTTGTGGGCGGTATCGAAGCTCCCCACAGTGGTCGGGTAATCCGTGGCGCTATCGACGGTGTGGCCCGTCACGTAGGCCGCCCCGGCCTGGTCCACGGCCAGCCGATAGCCGCTGTCCGGCCCGGTCCCCCCCAGGAACGTCGAGTACGCCAGGGACGACCCCGACGGAGCCACCTTGGTGAGGAACGCATCGTTCGAGCCGTTGTGGACCTCGTCGAAGGCACCTGAAGTCGTCGGGTAGTCGGTGGCAGCGTCCAGCGTCGTCCCACTGACGTAGGCGGCTCCCGCACCGTCAACCTCAACATCGACTCCCTGGTCGCTACCGCTCCCGCCCAGGAACGTGGAGTAGCCGAGTGTTGCCCCCGACGGGGCCAACTTCGTCAGGAAGGCATCAGAGTTGCCGTTGTGTGACTGGTCATAGGCGCCTGAGGTGGTTGGATAGTCGGTGACGGCGTCCGAGGTCTCACCCGTCAGGAACACGGCTCCGGTGCCATCGATAGCGAGCCCGAAGCCGATGTCGAAGCCGCTGCCCCCCAGGAACGTCGAGAAGACCAGCTCCGAGCCGGCGGGGGAGAGCTTCGCCACGAACGCGTCCGTCGATCCGTTATGGGTTGCGTCGTAGGCTCCAGGGGTCGTCGGGAAATCGGTAGCCGCATCGCTCGTGGCGCCCACGACGTATGCCGCGCCCTCCCCATCGAGCACCAGATCGAAGGCGAAGTCGCCTTCGCTCCCTCCGAGGAACGTCGAATACACCAATGAGGTTCCGTCCGGACTCAGTTTGGTGACGAAAGCATCATCCCCGCCGTTGTGGAGAGGGTCGAAGCTCCCCGGGGTGGTCGGGAGGTCGCTGGTCGTATCGGCCGTGTAGCCGGCCACGTAGGCCGCGCCACCGCTGTCCACGGCAACCGCGAATGGATTGTCCGTCTCGCCACCTCCGAGGAGCGTGGAATAGACCATGACCACGGGGTCGATCACCAGCGGCAAGGCGGGATCGAACGCGCCGATCTCGAACCCGACGACGTCTCCCCGCACCTCGTAGCGACCCTCGATGGAGAGCCGGGAGCCCCCATCTTCCTGGTACACGGTCGGCGGCTTGTTGACGATCTCCCCGGAGGCCGTCCTCAGGATCAGCGAGCCATCCGATCGGATGTGCGGACGCCCGGCCCCAGTGAACCGAACGCCGATCGCGTTCGGATCGGCCCCGGGGGCCAGGACGAAGTCGTACTCCAGGTTTCCGCCGGTGCCCCTGAACACCAGATCGATGCCGGGGTACACCTCCTCGTAACGGACCCGTTCGTACGTGGGGATCCCCGTCAGCCATGCGG
>JBQGDK010000280.1:0-3056 GCA_052039025.1 Actinomycetota bacterium | reverse complement strand
TCGGTGTCGCCGGCCTTCCTGAGGTCGTCCTCGACGATGTTCGCGGGGTCGCCGTGGTCCTCGAAAGGTAGCTTGCACCCGCACGTGTAGCACATGTTGGGCTCCTTTCTCCTCCCGGTTCCTTACCCTCTCCCGCCATGGTGATGTCGGACTCCTCGGCGTTCAGTCGCCGAGACGCAGATGGATCCGTTCGAGGAGTCCGGGAGGGATGACGGTGTCCGGGTCGCGGAGGCCGCCGAGTCGGTCCCGGACGCCAACCAGCGATGCGTAGAGCGGCGGGCACGTCGGACAGGACTCGAGGTGGCGCTCGACGAGGGTCCGCTCCTTCGCCGGAAGCTCACCGTCGAGGTAGTCGGACACCCGTCGTCGGGCGTTCCAGCATCGGAGGGGGACCCCTCGCAGGGCAGCCCGCCGCTCCCTCCCGCCGGCCAACGCGGTGACCAGCATCATCCGACCTCGCAGCAGCCGCTGCTTGGTCGCCGGCAGCCCGACCCCCTGAGCGTCGGCGATCTCCCTGCTGGTCCATCCCTCCACGTCATGGAGGACCACAGCCGACCGGTAGATGAATGGCACGCGGACCAGGGCATCCTCCAGCTCTTCCCGGGTCTCCGCCCGCTCCACCACAGCCTCGCTCTCCACGGTGTAGGCGTCGTCCCGCCACTTCTCCTCGACATCCCCCACGAGCATCTCGCGATCGGGGCGACGGGCCCGATCCACCGCCAGGTTGTGGAGGATCCGGTGGAGCCACGTCCGGACGGAGGATTCGCCTCGGAACGTCTCACGCCTCTGGAACGCCTTGAGAAACGTCTCCTGGACGAGGTCCTCGGCGGTGTGCGGATCCCGGACGAGCGTGCGGGCGAACCGGAACATGGCCGCAGAGTGATCAGCCACGAGGGCCTCGAAGCCGTCCGCTCCGAGGCCCTCGCCACCCCCACCGGAGCGCCCCGTCACCCTCGTCTCATCCTAGGCGCGGACCGGCCGCCGGGCGCCATGCGTACTGATGCCCAGCAGCGCGTACAGGGGACAGAACCCCACCACCGCGGTGGCCAGCATGATCCCCGCCAGCACCAGGGCCAGGATGGCCCAGCCGGTGGTCCATCCGGCAAGCGCGGCCCAGGCCAGCGCGGCCGGGGCGATAACGAACCCGCGGATGGCCCGGTCGGCAGTTCCCACGTTCCGCTTCATCTCGACCTCCTTTCGCCCACATGGACGAGCGAAGAGAGCAGAGGGATACAGGACTTCGTCGATTCTCCGACTCGGCCCTCAGCGGAAGAGATCGCGAGCGATGACCTCGCGCTGGATCTCGCTGGTGCCCTCGTAGATCCGGGGGGCCCGGACCTCGCGGTACAGCTTCTCCAGCACGTGGCCTCGCTCCAGCGCCCGCGCGCCGAGGATCTGCACGGCCGCGTCGACCACCCCCTGGGCCGTCTCCGTGGCGAACAGCTTGGCCATGGCCGAGCGGCGGGTCACGTCGGGGGCTCCCTCGTCGTACCCGGCCGCGGCCGAGTACACGAGCAGCCGGGCGGCCTCGGTCCGGGTGGCCATCTCGGCCAGGGTGTGGCCGACGGCCTGGAACTCCCTGATCGGTCTGCCGAACGCCTCCCGTCCGGCCGCGTGCTCGACCGCGGCGTCCAGGGCGGCCCGGGCCATCCCGACCGCGAACGCCCCCACGCTCGGGCGGAACAGGTCGAGCGTCCGCATGGCCACTTTGAAGCCCGTGTCGATCCGGCCGAGGACCTGGTCCGGCCCCACGGGGACACCGTCGAACCGGAGGCGGCCGATCGCGTGCGGGGCCAGCAGGTCGAGCGGCTCGCCGGACAGACCCGTGGCGTCGCCTGGAACCGCGAACGCGGTCACCCCCTTCGAGCCGGCGTCCGGCGTGGTCCGGGCGAACACCGTGTACACGTCGGCGTCAGGCGCGTTCGAGATCCACGTCTTCTCGCCGGTGAGCCGCCAGCCGCCTCCGTCGCGGTCGGCGGCCAGCTCGAGGCGAGCCGCGTCGGAGCCGTGCTCGGGCTCGGACAGGGCGAACGCCGCCACGGCCCGGCCGGCGGCGACCTCGGGGACCCACCGCTCGACCAGCTCTCGTGGCCCGGACTGAAGGATCGGGTACGCCCCCAGGCCCTGAAGGGCCAGGGCGGTCTCGGCCTCGGTCGACTCCCGAGCCAGGCCCTCCCGGAGGAGGCACAGCGTGGTGGCCGACACCTCCCCGTCCTCGGGGAACAGCTTCGGGAGGAGGCCCTCCCGGCCGAGAGCCTCCACCAGCGGGCGGTTCACCCGGCCGGGCTCGCCGGCCTGGGCGAGCGGCTCCAGGATCTCTCGGGCGATCCGCCGGGCCTCCTCGATCGGCGCCTCAGGGGGCCGGGTCACGCGCGGACCATAGCAGGGGCGGTTTCTGACCGCCCCCGGCCCCGCGGTACGATGACGGCCGCACGGAACAGGAGGTCGCGCATGGCCGAGACTCCCTACTGGAACCCGCGGCACGAGACGATGTCCCGCGAGGAGATCGAGGCGCTCCAGGTCCGCAAGATCCGGAACCTCCTCGGCTGGGCCACCGAGAACGTCCCCTGGCACGCCAAACGACTGGCCGAGGCCGGGGTGACGCCCGACTCGATCGCCTCGCTCGAAGACCTCCGCCGGATCCCGTTCATGACCCGGGACGAGTGGATGCAGGGCCAGCTGGAGAGCCCGCCGTACGGGACCGTGCTGGCCCAGGACCCCGAGAAGGCGATCCGGTACCACATGACCTCGGGCACCACCGGCAAGACCCCGATCCGGGTCCTCGACGGCATGAAGGACTGGGAGTGGATCGCCGAGATGTGGTGCTACGGCCTGTGGGGGTTCGGAGTCCGGCCATCGGACATGCTGTTCGTGGCGTTCGGGTACTCGACGTTCATCGGGTTCTGGGGCCTGCACTACGCCGGCGAGAAGCTCGGCTGCCTGGTCCTCCCCGGCGGGGCCATGACCACCGACCAGCGCGTCAACCAGATCGTTGAGATGGGAGCCACCGTGGTGGCCTCGACGCCGACGTACGCGCTTCGCATGGCCCAGGAGGC
>JBQGDK010000279.1:0-3587 GCA_052039025.1 Actinomycetota bacterium | reverse complement strand
CGGGCTGGACTTCGACTTCCCGATCGACCTGACGACGGAGCACCCGCACGACTACTGGGACGCCGCGGTCACCAACCTCTTCTACTGGAACAACATCATCCACGACGTCCTCTATGGGTACGGTTTCGACGACCCGTCCGGGAACTTCCAGGTGAATAACTACGGACGGGGCGGGGTCGGCGGAGACGACGTCAGGGCCGAAGCCCAGGACGGCGGCGGGATCAACAACGCCAACTTCTCCACCCCGGCGATGGACGGCGGGCGTCCGAGGATGCAGATGTACTTGTGGAACCTCGGCGAGCCGTTCCGGGACGGCGACCTCGAGGATGGCATCATCATCCACGAGTACGGGCACGGGGTCTCCAACCGGCTGACCGGCGGGCCCACCATCAACTGCCTGTCCGGCAACGAGCAGATGGGTGAGGGCTGGAGCGACTACTACGCCCTCACCATGCTGATCGATCCGGCCCTGGACGATCCCGATGGGCCCCGAGGGATGGGTCCGTACGCCCTGTTCCAGGACTCGCGGCAGGGCAACGGCATCCGGCCGCGTCCCTACTCCCGGGACATGAACATCCAGCCGTTCACGTACGACCGGATCAAGACGAACTCCTGGATCACCGGGGGTTCCCTGGCCATCCCACACGGCATCGGCCACGCGTGGGCCGCGACGTTGTGGGACATGACCTGGAACCTGATCGACGCACATGGCTTCAACCCGAACATCTACGCGGATTGGAGCACGGGCGGGAACAACCTGGCCCTCCAGCTGGTCACCGACGGCCTGAAGCTCCAGGGCTGCGGTCCCGGCTTCGTGGTCGGGCGTGACGCCATCATCGCCGCCGACCAGGCACTGACCGGCGGCGAGAACGCCTGCATCCTGTGGTCCTCGTTCGCCCGACGTGGTCTGGGCTTCAGCGCTATCCAGGGCACCACGAACCGGAACGACAACACGGAAGCGTTCGACGTTCCTACGGAGTGCGCGGCCCCCGGGACGGGGTTCGCGCATCCGGTAGCGAAAGAACCGGCGATGAATACCTTCTTCGCCGGCGAAACGGTGCCGCTGAGGTTCAATCTCGGCGGCGACCTGGGCTCGAGCCCGCTGGCGAGCAACTCGCCGGCCTCGCAGCAGATCGACTGCGCGACCGGCCTGCCGGTGCAGTTCGCCATCACCACGAATGCGAGCCCGACGAACGCCAAGCTCACCTATAACGCGAACACCCAGCTGTATCACTACAACTGGGAGACGTTGCCAGACTGGGCAGGCACGTGCCGCCAGGTGATCCTCACCCTGGAGGACGGCACGCAGCTCCGGGCCCGGTTCGAGTTCACGCCCGAGTAGGGGAGCACGGCTTCGGGAGGGGGCGCTCCGGCGCCCCCTCCCGGATCGTCGATCGGCGTTCGGGGCCCGAGGACCACCCCGCTCCTGGCGTCGGGGGTGGTCGAGCTCCGTAGGGAGCCATCCTCGTTACGGCCAAGGAGCGCCGCTCTCGGAGGATGCCCACCGAGGACCCCCCGAGGAGGAGCGATGAGTTCTTGCTCGCTTTCTCGTCGAAATCCATGACGAAGGGAGGGGCACATGACGAGCTTCACGGCCTCGGAGGACGGAACCCGGATCGCGTTCGACCGCCTTGGGGAGGGCCAGCCCGTCATCGTGGTTGGCGGTCTGTTCAACGACCGGCAGACGACGCGCGAGCTCGCCGAGGCGCTGTCGCGGCAACTCACCGTGATCAACTATGACCGGCGAGGCCGAGGTGAGAGTGGCGACACGGCGCCGTACGCGGTTGAGAGGGAGATCGAGGATCTCGCCGCCCTGATCGGCGAGGTGGGGGGGAGGGCGTCCGTTTACGGCCACTCGTCGGGTGCCGGTCTGGCCCTCCGTGCGGCGGGGGCTGGGGTGCCCATCGCGAAGCTGGTCCTGCACGAACCGCCATACAGCGGCGACGACGAGGGCAGCCGCCGCGACGCGCGCCAGCTTGCCGGGACCGTGCGGACGGCCATCGCCGAGGATCGCCGGGCCGACGCGATCACGGCGTTCCTGACGGCCTCCGGGATGCCGCCGGAGATGGCCGAGGGTCTGGCCACGGACCCGAGGATGCTGGCGGTGGCGCCGACGATCCCGTACGACTTCGAGGTCATGGGTGACGATCGTGGCGAGGGGATACCGGAAGGACTCGTCCGGACGCTCGATATCCCGGCGCTGGTCATCGCCGGGACGGACAGCCCCGAGTTCTTCCGGGATGCCGCCGCTCGGATCGCGGAGCTGTTGCCGAACGGACGGATCATGATCCTCGAGGGCCAGGACCACGGCGCGGCCGCCGAAGTGGTCGCGCCGGTAGTGGCGGACTTCGTCGGTGCCTCGGCGCCGGGCGCGGCCTAACCTAGCGCCTGCCCCCCCTATCTGGAGCCTCGACTAGGCCCGGAGGGCTCGGCGGCGTTCCAGCCACCGGGCGATATCCGAGGGCGTGATGATGCCCACGACGTGGCCGTCGCGAACGACCAGGCACCGGCGGGAACCGGCCTCCTGGATCTTCGACAGCACCTCGTCCATCCGAGCCGACGCCTCGACGCTGCACTGCTCCCCGAGGGGCTCCATGATGTCGCCGGCGGTCCGGGCGGCCCACTCGGCCTGCGGCACCCGTTTCACGCCGTGCAGCGTCAGGAGGCCAACGGTGCGGCCGTCCTCCTCAACCGGGAACGCGCCGTGATCGTAGCGCATGAAGAAGTCGTCGACGGCGGTGCGGAGGGGGAGCTCGGCGGGGATCGAGACCAGCTCGGGGCTCATCAGGTCCTCGGCCTCCACGGACTCGAGCATCCGCCGGACATGGAGCTCTTCGTACGATCCTCGGGCAGCCTGGGCCAGGAACCATCCGATCGCGGCCAGCCAGATCGCGGACACCACGATCCCCTGGGTGAGGAAGAACACGCCGCCGGCGACGATCATGTACCCGACCACCTGGCCCGCCACGCTGGCCACTCGGGTGGCTCGCGACAGGCTGCCCGTGGCCCGCCACACGATGGCCCGGAGGACCCGCCCGCCGTCGAGCGGAAAACCGGGGAGCATGTTGAAGACCGCCAAGATGAGGTTGACGAACCCGAGGTAGCGCAATCCTCCGGACAGCGGCCGGCCCAGGAGTTCGCGGCCGGCAAAGCCGAGGAGCAGGAACACCCCGCCCAGGACCAGCGAGGTGAGGGGACCCACCCCAGCGATGACGAACTCCTCGCCGGGCCCCTTCGACTCGACCTTGGCGTGCGTGGCCCCCCCGAAGAGGAACAGGGTGATCCCACGGACCGGGATCCCCCGCCGCTTGGCGGTGACCGCATGGGCGAGCTCGTGGGTCAACACCGAGCCGAAGAAGAGGAGGGCGAAGGCCGCCGCCATCAGCACGGCCGCAGGCCGTCCCATGCCCTCGAATGCATCGGAGAACTGGAGGTACAGGCTGTACGTGACCAGGAGGGCGATGACGACCCAGGAGGTGTCGATCCGGATCTCGATCCCTGCGATCCGCCCGAGCCGCCAAGAACCACCGAACATGATTAGGCTAGCGTACCCCTCGAGTCATCCGACGACTCCTGTATCCCCCGCC
>JBQGDK010000278.1:0-1772 GCA_052039025.1 Actinomycetota bacterium | reverse complement strand
GCCAACGTCAACCACGGACGAGGGCATCGGCGAACGACCCAGGGTCGAACGGATGCAGGTCCTCGAGCTTCTCCCCGGTAGCCACGAACTTCACCGGGAGCCCGAGGTCCTCCCGCACCGAGAGGACGATCCCGCCCCTGGCGGTGCCGTCCATCTTCGTGAGCACCACGCCGGTCACCCCCACGGCCTCGGCGAAGCCCCGCGCTTGGGCGAGCCCGTTCTGGCCCGTGGTGGCGTCGATCACCAGGAGGACCTCGTCGGGGGGACGGCCCGCGGCCTTCTCGACCACCCGCATCACCTTGGCGAGCTCGTCCATCAGCGGTCGTTTCGAGTGGAGCCGGCCCGCCGTGTCGACGATCAAGACGTCCCTCCCTCGGGCCCGGGCGGCCTCGACCGCGTCGAAGGCCACCGCCCCGGGATCCCCGCCCCGCTCCTGGGTCACCAGGTCCGCGCCGGCGCGTCGGGCCCACTCGGCGATCTGCTCGCCGGCCGCGGCCCGGAACGTGTCGCTGTTGGCCACGGCCACCGTCTTCCCCTCGACGGCGAGCCGGTGGGCCAGCTTGCCGATCGTGGTGGTCTTGCCGGAGCCGTTCACGCCGACGACGAGGACGACGGCCAGCCCCTCGGGGAGCCCGAACCGGGGATCACCCTCGAAGATCCGGGCGACCTCGTCGGCGAGGAGGAGCCGGGGGTCCTGGCCGGGCTCGTACCCGGCTCGGGCCCTGGCCACGACCTCGGCGGCGGCCTTCTGGCCCGCGTCCACCCGGACCAGGCCTTCCTCGAGCGACCGCCAGTCCTCCTCGGTGAGTCGCTCCTTCCCCACCAACCTGCCGACGCGCTCGGCCAGGCCGCCACGACGGCGGTGGGGCTCGGCCGGCTCCGGCCGCTCCCGGAGCCGCCGGCCGATCACGACCGCGACGACGAGGAGCGCGACCAGGACGACGACGAGGATCAGCTCGAGGCCAACGCCGCTCGGCATCGCGGGGACCTTATACCCGGCCGGGCGCGGTCTCGGCGACCCGCTGGGCGATCACCCGGGAGGCGCCGTCCTTCCCCATCGATACGCCGTAGAGGACGTCGGCCGCCTCCATGGTCCGCTTCTGATGGGTGACCAGAATCACCTGAGAGGTGCCGGCGAACCCCTTGATCAGCTCGAGGAACCGGTGGAGGTTGATGTCGTCGAGCGCGGCTTCGACCTCGTCGAGGAGGTAGAAGGGCGAGGGGCGGGCCCGGAAGATCGCGAACAGGAACCCGAGCGCGGTGAGGGCCCGCTCGCCGCCGGACAGGAGCGAGAGCCGCTTCACGCGCTTCCGGCCCGGGCGGGCCTCGATCTCCACCCCGGTGGTCAGCAGGTCCTCCGGTTCGGTGAGCGTGATCCGCCCCTCCCCACCCGGGAACAGCTGGGAGAACAGCGCACCGAACTCCCGGGCCACGTCTCGGAACGCCGCATCGAAGATCTCCACGACCTTGCGGTCGACGTCACGCACCACCTGCTGGAGATCGCGCCGGGCCGCCTGGACGTCCTCGATCTCCCGGCGCATGAAGTCGTGGCGCTCCTGAAGCTCGCGGTACTCCTCGGCGGCCACCAGGTTCACCCGGCCGAGCAGGCCGAGCCGCCGAGCCACCAGGTCGGAGCGCTTCCGGAGCGCGGCCACCGTGTCGTCCTCCGTGAGCTCCGCCATGGCCTCATCGGGATCGCCGCCGTGTCCCTCGCGGAGCACCCGCTCCGCCTCGGCCACCCGTCGGTCGACGTCTCGGCGGGCCTGCTCCTG
>JBQGDK010000277.1:0-1724 GCA_052039025.1 Actinomycetota bacterium | reverse complement strand
CGGCCGGCCGTTCGGCCGTCGGGTGTAGACTGAGCTCGGTGACCGTGCTGGGCGGGGAGCTAGCGGTGCCCTGTATCCGCAATCCGCTCTAGCGGGGCCGACCGTCCGCCCGAGGACCGGAGGTCCGGGGCCGCTCCGGGCGCGGGGCGATGAAGGCCGGGTCCCGCGCGACGCCGAGCCGCGAACCCCGTCAGGCCCGGAAGGGAGCAGCGGTAAGCGGAACCCGGCGGGTGCCGCGGGGACGCCTGGCCGGAGCCACCGGCTCGGAGGCCGCCCGGGTCGACCGGGTTCGACGGCGGACCGCACGGTCACCATCGAAGACGACGGACCTTCCCCGGAAAGGACCGCGTGGAGGAATACCGCTCCCTGTACCGGCGGTACCGGCCCCAGGCGCCCGACCAGGTGCTGGGGCAGGAGCATGTCGTCCGAGCCCTGGCCGGAGCGGTCCGGGAGGGCCGGCTGGCCCATGCCTTCCTGTTCTCGGGGCCCCGAGGGACCGGGAAGACCTCCTCGGCCCGGATCCTGGCGAAGATGGTCAACTGCGAGCGGGGGCCGACGGCCGAGCCCGACGGGACCTGCGAGCAGTGCCGGCGGATCGAGAACGGGACCCATCTCGACGTCGTCGAGATCGATGCGGCTTCGCACGGAGGCGTCGACGACGCCCGGGAGCTCAGGGAGCGGGCCCCCACCGCGCCGGCCCAGGGCCGGGAGAAGGTCTACATCATCGATGAGGCCCAGCGGCTGTCCCGGGAGGCCTTCGACGCGCTCCTGAAGGTGTTCGAGGAGCCCCCGCCCGGGGTGCGCTTCGTCCTGTGCACGACCGAGCCGCACAAGATGCCGCCGACGATCGTGGGTCGATGCCAGAAGTTCGAGTTCCGGCGGGTGCCGGCCGAGACGATCGCCGCCCACCTGGCCGAGGTGGCGACGAAGGAGTCGATCATGCTGGACCCGGCGGCGGCCGAGGTGATCGCCCGGGAGTCGGAGGGCTCGGTTCGGGACGCGCTCTCGCTCCTCGACCAGGCCTCGGTCCTCGGCGGCGGCGGCGTGACCGAGGAGGACGTGGTCCGGCTGATCGGCACGCCCGAGCTCGAGGTGCAGTTCGCGCTGGCAGACGCCATCGCGGTCGGCGACGCGCGCGAGGTGTTCGGCATCGTCCACGCCCTGGTCCAGGAGGGTCACGACATCCGTCACTTCACCACGCAGGTCACCACGCACGTCCGGAACCTCCTGCTGGCGCTCTCCTCGCCCGACGACCCGGCGATCATCGACGTGCCTCCGGACGTGCATCCCCGGCTGGTCGCTCAGGCCGGGAAGTTCTCGGCCGGTGAGCTGAACCGGATCCTGGCGCTGCTGCTCCAGGCGCAGACCGACATGCGGTGGTCGACGGCACCGAGGCTCACGCTCGAGCTGGCCCTGGTCCGCTCGGCGCTGCCCGAGACCGACCCCCAGCCGGCCGCCCTCGTCGGCCGCATCGAGCGCCTGGAGCGCCTCGCCGGCCTCGACCACCCAGCCGGCGGGGCCTCGGCGGCCTCCGCACAGGGGGCCTCGACGTCACCTCCGTCAACGAGAGGTGTTTCCTCCGGTGACGTCTCGGCCCCCGCGGACGAAGAGGCCGACGGGGCCGCCGGAGCGGCGACCGTGAGCCCCGCGTCAGAGACGGTAGCCGCATCGCCGATCGAGGGGAGCGAGGAGGGGACACGCGAACCGGAGCCGCGAGGCGGCCC
>JBQGDK010000276.1:0-1969 GCA_052039025.1 Actinomycetota bacterium | reverse complement strand
GCGGGCGGCCACGAGCTCCCGGGAGACCTCGATCCCCGCCAGGAGGTCCGCGCCCACGGACAGGACCCGTTCGACGAGGTACGTACGATCCGCCAGCGCGCCGAGGTCGTCGGCGCCGAAGATCGCCTCGGCGTACGCGGTGGGGCCCAGCTTGTACGCGGTGGCGGCCCGGGCGTTGAGGAGCTCTTGCTGGGCGAGGAGGTCCGCCCGGGCTCGCTCGAGCCGCCTCGTCCACCGCGTCAGCTCGTCCCGCGCCACCTCGAGCGCGGCCTGGACCTCGCCCAGCCTGGCCTGCGCCGCGGACAGATCGGCCTGGAGGAGGCGAACCTCGGCCGTCAGCCCGGCCCGCTGCTGCTGGGCAGCGGACAGCTGGCCGCGGACGTCACGGCTCTCCTCCCGGGCCTCCTGGAGCTGCGCCCGTCGCTGGTCGAGCCGCCGCTCGATCTGCTCGAGCTGCTGGCCGGACGCCGGCGCGACGAACGACGCGGCGAGGGCCACCGCCCCGCTCAGGGCGACCAGTGCTCGTCTCATCCTGGACATGGGGAAGAACCTCAGCAGGGGGCCCTCATCCTAGCCACCGCCGGGGGGCGGGGGCAAGGGTTTCCGTCAGACTTCCAGGAAGCGCCGCATGGCCAGGAGGCTGGCCACCGCCGCGATGAGGATGCCGGCGCCCAGGAGGATCGGCACCGTGAACAGGATCTCCGGCGTGTCGATCCACGTGGGCACGAACTGGACCTCGCCGCGGAGGGGGTCGATGAACAGGAACTTCATCGCGAAGATCGCCAGCACGGCGACCACCCCGCCGATCAGCCCCTCGACCACGCCCTCGATCAAGAACGGGACCCGGATGAACCAGTTCGTGGCCCCCACGAGCTTCATGATGGCGATCTCCTTGCGGCGGGCGAACACCGCCATCCGCACAGTGTTGCCGATCAGGCCCGCGGCCGACAGCAACATGATCGCGGCCACCGCGATGACCCCGGTCCGCAGGACGCTGGTCACGGCCAAGAGGCGTTTCAGGATGGCCTGCTCATCACGGATCTGATCGATAGCGGGGTCGCCGGCCAGCCGAGCCCGGATCACCGGGAAGTCGGCCGGGTCGATCAGCTTCACTCGGTAGGACTGCGGCATGGCCGAGGGGTCTACGTTCTCCACGAGCGCCACGTTGTCCCGGAACAACTCCCGGAAGTTCTGGTACGCCTGCTCCCGGTTCTCGAAGTACACCTCGGCGACCTCGGGGATCGATCTGATCTTCCGGCCCAGGGCCTCGACCTCTTCGGAGGAGGCGTCCTCCCGGAGGAACACCGAGACCTCGACCTTCGAGGCCCACTCCCCCGTCATCAGCCGGACCTGCCGCTCGACCAGGAGGGCACCGCCGAGGAGGAACAGCGAAATGAACACGGTGGAGATAGCGGCGAACGTGACCAGGGCGTTCCGGCGGAGCGCCGTGGCCGTCTCGCGGAAGAAGTAGCTGTATCTACGCACCGTAGCCGTAGACCCCCCGGGCCTGATCCCGCACGACTTGGCCCTTCTCCAGCTCGATCACCCGCCGGCGCATCGCGTCGACGATGGCGTTGTCGTGCGTGGCCATGATCACCGTGGTCCCGGTCCGATTGATCCGGTCGAGGAGCTTCATGATCTCGACCGAGGTCGATGGGTCGAGGTTCCCAGTCGGCTCGTCGGCCAGGAGGATCAGGGGCCGGTTCACGAACGCCCGGGCGATCGACACCCGCTGCTGCTCACCGCCAGAGAGCTCCTCGGGATAGTTGTTGAGCTTGTCGCCGAGCCCGACGAGCTCGAGGATCTCAGGCACGCGCTTGTCGATGACGTGTCGGGGCTTCCCGATCACCTCGAGGGCGAACGCGACGTTCTCGAACACGGTCTTGTCGGGGAGCAGCTTGAAGTCCTGGAACACCGTGCCCACGTTCCGCCGAAGGTAGGGGACCTTCCACGGCGAGAGCTGGGCGAT
>JBQGDK010000275.1:0-1688 GCA_052039025.1 Actinomycetota bacterium | reverse complement strand
CCCCACGGTCAGCGTGCCTCGCATCCCCGCGTCGGCGTGCCCCGGCACCTCGCAGACGAACTCGTACGTCCCGGCCTCCAGGGCAGGGACCTCGAGCCTGGCCGACCCCCCCGGGTCGAGCATCGGGGTGGCGTGCTCGCCGATGGCGAAGTTGTGCGGCACCTGGCCCTCGTTCGTGACCTCGATCGTGAGGGGGCCGAGCCCCGACTCGATGGTCGGCGGCTCGATCGTGAGGTCCTTCAGCGTGACCCGCACCACCTGCGCGGATCCGGACCCGGCCGCGTCGTCCCGCTCGGCGCCCCAGACCGAGTCACCTCGCAGGAACACCGCCATCGAGAGGAGGCCGATCCCGAATGCTGCGGCGACCGCGAACCCGGCCACCGCCCCGGCCATACCCAGCTTTGCTCGATCGTCCATCGCTCCTCCTGTCCCAGAAGCTGAGCGACTATCCACGAGGCCCGGAGGTGGGCCCCGGGCCGAAGGGCCCCCGCTCCTCGTGACCTTCGGGCCCCTCGGTGTGGTGGTATGGAGGCTGAGCCCGAGAGGAGGGATGCCCGGTGAGGATCCTGGTGACGGCGGCGAGCAAGTACGGGTCCACGAGGGAGATCGCCGAGGCGATCGGCGGCATCCTCGGCGAGCGCGGCCACGAGGTCACCCTGACGCCGCCGGAGGACGTCGATTCGGTCGACGGCTTCGACGCGGTGGTCCTGGGGAGTGCCGTCTACGCGGGTCACTGGATGAAGCCGGCCATGGAGCTGGTCGACCGCGCGGCCGGAGACCTGAGGGCCCGGCCGACGTGGCTGTTCTCCAGCGGGCCCATCGGCGACCCGCCGAAGCCCGAGGAGGACCCGGTCGAAGTGGCCGACATCGCCGAGCGGACCGCGGCCCGGGAGCACCGGGTCGTCCCGGGGCGGCTCGACCGGAAGCGCCTGAGCTTCGGCGAGAAGGCCATCGTGATGGCCCTGCGGGCCCCGGAGGGCGACTTCCGGGACTGGGACGACATCAAGGGGTGGGCGGGATCGATCGCCGACGCGCTCGCCTGAGACCGTGAGGCTCGCCCTGGCGGGCGACACGATGCTGGGCCGCGGGGTGGCGGAGCGGCTGGGGCGCTCTCCTCGATCGCTGGTCGCGCCGGAGGTGGTGGCCGCGTGTCGCGAGGCTGACGCGTTCGTCCTGAACCTGGAGTGTTGCATCTCGGACCGGGGACGGCCGTGGCCGGACCCGGCCAAGCCCTTCTTCTTCCGGGCGCCGCCCGCGGCCGTGGACATCCTCGAGCATCTGGGCGTGACCTGCGTCACGCTCGCGAACAATCACGTCCTCGACTTCGGTGCAGAGGGTCTGGAAGACACGCTGGCGCATCTCGACGCGGCCGGGATCGCCCACGTCGGGGCGGGCCCCGATGAGGGAGGCGCGAGGGCGCCGGTCGTCCTCGAGCGTGGCGGCCTTCGGCTCGGCGTGATCGGGGTCGCGGATCATCCGGCCGCCTACGCGGCCGGGCCGTCCGGGCCGGGGACCGCGTTCGCCGACCTCGCCGCCGGCGTCCCCCTGTGGCTGACCGAAGCCGTGGGAAGGATGGAGGCGGACGTGGCGCTGGTCACGGCGCACTGGGGCCCGAACATGGTCGCCGAGCCCGTGCCCCACGTCCGGGCGGCGGCGCGTGCCCTGATCGAGGGGGGCGCCGGGCTCGT
>JBQGDK010000274.1:0-7586 GCA_052039025.1 Actinomycetota bacterium | reverse complement strand
GGCCGACGTCGAGGTGATCGTGGTGGCGGACCGATTCCTGCGCGGACGGGGCCTGTCCCGGGTGACGCTCCAGCTGAACTCGATCGGCGACGAGGTCTGCCGTCCCCGGTTCCGTGAGGACCTTTCGGCGTTCCTCGAGGGCCGGGCCGACCGGCTCGACCGTGAGCACCGGGACGGGTGGCGCCGCAACCCCCTGCGGGTCCTCGACTGCAAGTCCGAGGCGTGCCGAGCCGCCACGGAGGACGCCCCCCGCATCCTCGACTACCTCGACGACGCCTGCCGCGGGCACTTCGACGCGGTCCGGGCGGGGCTCGACGATGAGGGCGTGTCCTACGAGATCGATCACCGGCTGGTCCGCGGCCTCGACTACTACACGCGGACCACGTTCGAGTTCGTGTCGGGGGCGCTGTCGCCGGCCCAGGCCACGGTGTGCGGCGGCGGTCGGTACGACGGGCTGGCCGAGGTGCTCGGCGGCGAGCCGACCCCGGCGGTCGGGTTCGGGCTCGGACTCGACCGCCTCCTGCTGGCGGCCACTGAGGAGGGCGTGGCCTCCCCCGGGTCGAGGGCGGTCCGGTGCTACGTGGTGGCCCTGGGGGACCGGGCTCGCCGGGAGGCGCGGGGCCTGGTGCGCGAGCTTCGCCAGGCGGGGATCCCGGCCGACGCCGCCCTCGAGGACCGCCCGCTGAAGGCCCAGCTCCGCATGGCCGACCGGTCCGGTGCGCCGTACGCCGCCCTGCTCGGAGACCGGGAGCTCCGCGAGGGCGTGGTGACGATGCGCCGGCTCGCCGACGGCGAGCAGGAGACCGTTCCCCGGGGGGAGGTGGCCGCGTGGCTCCCCCGATGAGGACGCACCGCTGCGGCGAGCTCCGGGCCGAGCACGCCGGCGAGGAGGTGGCGCTCTGTGGCTGGGTGTCGCACGAGCGGGACCACGGGGGCGTGCTGTTCGTCGACCTCCGCGATCGCGAGGGCCCGGTCCAGGTGGTGTTCCACCCACAGGAGCAGCCCCAGGCCCATGCGACCGCGTCCCGTCTGCGGACCGAGTCCGTGGTCCGGGTCGTCGGCGACGTCCGGCGGCGGCCCGAGGGGACGGTGAACACCGCGCTGCCCACCGGCGAGGTCGAGGTGGCGGCCCGGTCGCTGGAGATCCTGTCCGAGTCCGAGCCGCCGCCGTTCCCGATCGAGGACCGGATCACCGCCGACGAGGCGCTCCGGCTCCGCCATCGGTACCTCGACATCCGCCGGCCCGAGATGACCGGTCGGCTCCGTCTGCGCCACCGGGCGTTCGCGGCGATCCGCCGGTTCCTCGACGGCCGGGGCTTCGTCGAGGTCGAGACGCCGATGCTGACCCGCTCGACGCCCGAGGGCGCCCGCGACTTCCTGGTGCCGTCGCGGCTGTCGCCGGGCCGGTTCTACGCGCTGCCGCAGTCCCCGCAGCTGTTCAAGCAGATCCTGATGGTGGCCGGGCTCGACCGCTACTACCAGATCGTGCGGTGCTTCCGGGACGAGGATCTGCGGGCCGACCGTCAGCCCGAGTTCACCCAGCTCGATATCGAGCTGTCGTTCGTCGAAGAGGCCGACGTCCAGTCGCTGATCGAGGACCTGTTCGTCGAGGTGTGGCGAGAGGTCCTCGGGGTCGGGCTGTCGGTGCCGTTCCCTCGCCTCACCTACGTCGAAGCGATGCGGCGGTTCGGCTCCGACAAGCCCGATCTCCGGTACGGGATGGAGCTGGCCGACCTCACCGAGGCGTTCCGGGGGACGGGGTTCCGGGCCTTCGCCGGGGCGATCGAGGCCGGGGGTGTGGTCAAGGGGTTCGCCGCGCCGGGCGCCGCGGCGTGGTCGCGGAAGGACCTCGACGGGCTCGTCGTCGAGGCCCAGGGCCGGGGGGCCTCGGGCCTGGTGTGGATCGCCTGGTCGGACGGCCAGGCCCGATCGCCGGTGGACAGGCACGTCTCGCCGGAGGAGGTGGCGGCGGTGATCGAAGGGACCGGCGCCGTCGACGGGGACCTCGTCCTGCTGGTGGCCGACGCCGAGGGAAGGGCGAACACCGTGCTCGACGGCCTCCGGCGGCTGATGGCCGAGCGGCAGGGGCTGATACCCCACGGGGAGTTCGCGTTCGCGTGGATCACCGAGCCGCCCCTGTTCGAGTGGAGCGAGGAGGAGGAGCGGTGGGTGAGCGTCCACCACCCCTTCACCTCGCCGGCCACCGACGACCTCAGTCCCGAGACGGCTCGGGCCCGGGCCTACGACCTCGTCGTGAACGGGTGGGAGCTCGGGGGCGGCTCGATCCGGATCCACCGGCCCGACCTCCAGCGGAAGGTGCTCGAGGCCCTGGGCTTCGCCCCCGAGGATGCCGCGACCCGGTTCGGGTTCCTCCTCGAGGCCTTCCGGTACGGGGTCCCGCCCCACGGGGGGATCGCCTTCGGCCTCGACCGGACCGCCATGGTGCTGGCGGGGGAGACGAACATCCGGGAGGTCATCGCGTTCCCGAAGACCCAGTCCGGGGCCGATCTCCTGACCGGCGCCCCGGCCCCCGTCGACGACGCCCAACTGCGAGAGCTCGGCCTCCGGCTCCGTCCCGGGGTCGGGCCGGAGTGAGCGGCCGCGGCACCGGCCGCGCCGCGTAGGCTGTTCCCATGGCGGAGCCCCTGGCGGCCCGGATGCGCCCCCGCACGTTCGAGGAGGTCGTCGGCCAGCGGCACCTGATCGGCGACGGGAAGCCGCTCACCGAGCTCGTCCGGACCGGCAACCTTCCCTCGGTGATCCTGTGGGGGCCGGCCGGGACGGGGAAGACCTCGCTGGCCTACCTCCTGGCCGAGGGCGCCGAGCTGGTCCAGCTCTCCGCGGTGTCGTCGGGGGTGGCCGACGCCCGGAAGGTCATGCAGCGGGCCCGGGGCTCGATGCTGCCCACGGTGCTGTTCGTCGACGAGGTCCACCGGTGGAGCAAAGCCCAGCAGGACGTCCTCCTCCCGGCCGTCGAGGACGGGACGATCACCCTGATCGGGGCCACCACCGAGAATCCGTACTTCTCGCTGGTCACCCCGCTCCTGTCTCGGTGCATCCTGCTCCGCCTCGAGCCGCTGTCGGAGGAGGATCTCCGCGCACTGCTGGATCGGGCCACGGCCGATCGGGAGCGCGGGCTCGGCGGGCACGAGGTCAAGGTGATCGAGGAGGCCCTCGACCACCTGGTCCAGGTGGCCGGCGGCGACGCCCGGATCGCCCTGACCGGGCTGGAGGCCGCGGTGCTGGCCGCGGTGGCGGCCGGCCGCGAGGAGGTCGACCTCTCCCTGGCCGAGGCGTCGATCCAGCAGAAGGCGGTGGTGTACGACCGGCAGGGCGATGCCCATTACGACGTCATCTCGGCGTTCATCAAGTCGATCCGGGGCTCGGACCCCGACGCGGCGCTCTTCTGGCTGGCCCGGATGGTCGAGGCCGGCGAGGACGCCCGGTACATCGCCCGCCGCATGGTCGTCCACGCCTCGGAGGACATCGGGATGGCCGACCCCCGGGCCCTGCTGGTGGCCACGGCCGCCGCCAGCGCCGTCGAGTACGTCGGGTTGCCCGAGGCGATCATCAACCTGGCCCACGCCACGATCTACCTCGCCCGGGCCCCCAAGTCCAACAGCGTGATCACGGCGATCGGGAAGGCCCGGGCCGATGCGGCCTCGGCCGATCCGGTCCCGCTCCACCTCCGCGACGACCATTACCCGGGTGCCCGCAAGCTCGGGCACGGGAAGGGCTACAGGTACCCGCACGACTACCCCGGGCACGTCGTGGACCAGGAATACCGCCCCGCCCGGTACGAGGGCCGGCGCTACTACGAGCCGTCCAACCAGGGCGAGGAAGGGGAGTGACGGTGGCCGCCCCGGCGCCCGCCGTGGGAGAATCGGCCGCCGTGAGGAGGGCCCGTGTCGATCGGTGAGTGGGCGGCGATCATCGCCGCGGTGGCCTGGGCCGTCCTCGTCCTGGTGCTGATCGTCGTGTCGGTGGGCATGTCCCGCGTCCTCGACACCACCAGGACCCTGATCGAGGGGATCCGCCAGGAGACCGTGCCGCTCCTCGGCGAGGTGCGCACCTCGGTGACGACGATGAACCAGAACCTGGAGCATTCGGACGACCTGCTGGTGTCCGTGGGCAACATCGCCAGGGTCGTGGAGCGCATCAGCGGGCTCGTCGACCAGTTCGTGTCCACCCCGTTGATCAAGGCGATCTCCTACAGCTACGGGGCCCAGCGAGCCCTCAAGAGCTTCCGGGAGCGGCGGGCCCGATGAGGCGCCTGTTCTGGGTCGGCGTCGGCGTGGCCGTCGCGTACTACGGGGCCAGGTGGCTCCGCCGGCAGCGCGAGAGGATCACCCCCGAGAACGTGGCGGCCCGCACGGCCGAGCGCTTCGGGAACGTCATGGAGCTGCTGCGCCTCTCGGTCGAGGATGGACGCCGGGCCGCCGCCGAGAAGGAGGCCCAGATCCGGTCCTCGCTCGGCGACCGTTGAGCGCGATCGTCGTCGAGGACCTCCGGAAGTCGTATCGGGACGTCGAGGCGGTTCGCGGCGTCAGCTTCGAGGTCCCACCAGGGCGCGTGTTCGCGCTCCTCGGCCCGAACGGGGCCGGGAAGACCACCACGGTGGAGATCTGCGAGGGGTTCCGGATGCCGACCGCCGGGCGGGTGTCGGTGCTCGGCTTCGACCCGGGGCGGGGAGAGCGGGCCATGCGGTCCCGGATCGGGATCGTGCTCCAGTCCACGGGCGTGGACCCGTACCTCACGGTGGCCGAGACGATCGAGCTCTACGGCCGCTACTACCCTCGCCCCCGGCCCGTCGATGAGCTGACGGAGCTGGTCGGGCTGGCCGAGAAGCGCGATGCCCGGGTGGGGCGCCTCTCCGGCGGCCAGCAGCGTCGCCTCGACGTCGCTGTGGGCCTGGCAGGGGACCCCGACCTCCTCTTCCTCGACGAGCCCACCACCGGATTCGACCCCGCGGCGCGCCGGGGCGCCTGGGACCTGGTCCGCGCCCTGAGGGCGCTCGGCAAGACGATCCTGCTCACCACCCACTTCATGGACGAGGCCCAGGCCCTGGCCGACGTGGTGGCCGTGATGTCCCGCGGCCGGATCGTGGCCCAGGGCCCCCCGGGCTCGCTGGCCGAGCGCGCCGGTACCGTGATCCGGTGCCGGATCCCGGGCTCCCGGGCGCTCCCCGAGCCGCTCGAGGCGAGCGCCGCGCGGGAGGGGGACCGGGTCGTGATCCGCTCCGAGGACCCCACCAGGGACCTCAACACGCTGACCGCATGGGCGCTGGAGCGCGCGGTCACGCTCGAGGACCTCGAGGTGGCTCGGCCGAGCCTGGAGGACGTCTACCTGGAGCTCACCCGGGGTGAGGCGGGAGCATGAGGGACCTGGGGCTGGCCCTCCGCCAGGTCCGGTACACGAACCGGGCCTTCTGGCGGAACCCGGCGTCCGCCTTCTTCACGTTCGCGTTCCCGCTGATGTTCCTGGTGATCTTCACCGCGATCTTCGGGAACGACACCGTCCGGGTGCTCGGGCGGGAGGTGAGCACGGCCACGTTCTACGTCGGTGCCATCGCCACGTTCAGCATCATCACGGCCACGTACACGAACCTGGCGATCAGCGTGACGTTCGCTCGCGACCTCGGCGTGCTGAAGCGGGTCCGGGGAACGCCCCTCCCCGGGTGGGCCTACCTGTTCGGCCGGATCGGGCACGCGGTGCTCGTCGCCTTCCTCCTGGTGGCGATCGTGCTCGCCTTCGGGGCGGCCTTCTACGATGCCGCGGTCCCCGTCGACACGCTCCCGGCGTTCCTGGTCACGATCACGGTGGGGGCCGCCTCGTTCTCCGCCCTGGGGCTGGCGATCACGGCCGTGATCCCGAACGCCGACGCCTCGCCGGCCATCGTGAACGCCTCGATCCTGCCCCTGCTGTTCGTCTCGGACATCTTCATCCCGATCCAGGATCCCGGCGCCTGGTACGTGACGGTGGCCCAGCTCTTCCCCCCGTACCACTTCGCACGGGCCATGCAGGCCGCCACGTTCTCGCCGGCCGGAAGCGGCTTCCTCGTCCAGGACGTCCTGATCGTGGCGGGGTGGGGGCTGGCCGGGGCCGTGCTCGCGGGTCTCTTCTTCTCGTGGGAGCCTCGGCGCTGACCCGCTGTCCGGCCCCTCCCGGGCGGCCGGTACACTGGCCACGATGCGGGGTGCGGAGATCCGTCGAACCTTCCTGTCGTTCTTCGAGGCCCGGGGGCACACCGTGGTGCCCTCGTCCTCCCTGATCCCGAACGATCCGTCGCTGCTGCTCACCACGGCGGGGATGGTCCAGTTCAAGCCGTACTTCCTCGGCCAGCAGGAGCCACCCTACCCGCGGGCCACGAGCGTCCAGAAGTCGTTCCGGACCACCGACATCGAGAACGTGGGCCGGACGATCCGGCACATGACGTTCTTCGAGATGCTCGGGAACTTCTCGTTCGGCGACTACTTCAAGCGCGAGGCGATCGCCCACGCCTGGGACCTCGTCACCGGGGGGTACGGGATCGGCCCCGACCGGCTGTGGGCCACGGTGTATGTGGAGGACGACGAGGCCGCGGACGCGTGGGGGGAGTTCCTCCCGGCCGACCGCATCGTCCGCCGGGACCGACCCCTCCGCGACGTCCCGCTCGAGGAGCGGGGCAAGTTCGACAACTTCTGGTCGATGGGGGTGGCCGGGCCGTGCGGGCCCAGCTCGGAGATCTTCGTCGATCGCGGCCGCGCCCACGGGCCCGACGGGGGGCCGGCGGTGGACGAGGAGCGGTTCCTGGAGATCTGGAACCTGGTGTTCATGCAGTACGAGCGCGACGACGACTTCAACCTGGTCGGGGACCTGGCCTCGAAGGGCGTGGACACCGGCTCGGGGCTGGAGCGGGTGGCCATCGTGCTCCAGGACGTCCCGTCGGTGTACGAGACCGACCTGTTCGTCCCCATCCTCGAGGCGGCCCAGGGCGCCACCGGGAAGACGTACGGACGCGACGAGCGGGACGACCTGTCGCTCCGGATCCTGACCGAGCACGGCCGGGCGGTCACGTTCCTGATCGCCGACGGGGTCGTGCCCTCGAACGAGGGCCGAGGCTACGTCCTCCGCCGGATGCTGCGACGGGTCGTCCTTCACGCCCGGCGGCTCGGGGTCGAGGGCCCGGTGATGGGCCGGCTGATCGACGGGACCGTGGGCATCCTCGGCGAGGCGTGGCCGGAGCTCGTCGAGCGGAAGGCCTTCGTGCACCAGGTCGCCGCCAGCGAGGAGGAGCACTTCGGAGCCACGCTCCGCCAGGGGATGGTGCTGTTCGGGGAGGAGGTCGAACGTCTGAGGGCCGCCGGGGAGCGGTCGTTCCCCGGCGAGGCGGCGTTCCTCTACCACGACACTTACGGTTTCCCGGTCGAGCTGACCGCCGAGCTCGCCGAGGAGCAGGGGCTCGAGGTCGACGCGGGGGCGTTCGAGCGGCTCATGACCGAGCAGCGGGAGCGGGCCAGGGCTGCGGCCAAGGGCGGACGCGACCAGCGCGCCCTGGTGGAGGTGGCCAGGGAGGCCGGACGGACGGAGTTCCTCGGGTACGAGCA
>JBQGDK010000273.1:0-6694 GCA_052039025.1 Actinomycetota bacterium | reverse complement strand
AGATGGTCATGCCCGGGGACAACGTGGAGATGACGGTGCAGCTCGAGAAGCCCATCGCCATGGAGGAGGGCCTCCGGTTCGCCATCCGGGAGGGCGGCCGGACCGTGGGGGCCGGACGCGTGACGAAGGTCACGAAGTAGGCCATGCCGAAGTCTGACAACCGGCCGACGATCACGCTCGCCTGCGGCAACTGCAAGCGGCGGAACTACGTGACCCGGAAGAACAAGGTCAACGACCGCGACCGGATCGAGCTACGGAAGTACTGCCGGTGGTGTCGCCAGCACACGGCCCACCGCGAGACCCGGTAGGGGGCGCCGTGGGCGGCGCGACCCACGAGGTCACGAACCAGCCGCCGCCCCTCGAGGGATACAACGTGTTCGAGGCCGACCGGCCGCTCCTCGAGGCGGTCCGACGCGAGGGAGCCGCCTGGGCCGAGCCGGACCTGGTGGCCCTCGGCAAGCTCGCGGGGGCCCCCGAGGTCCTTCGCCTCGGCGACGACGCCAACCGTCACCCTCCGGTACTCCGCACCCACGACCGGTTCGGGCACCGGATCGACGAGGTCGAGTTCCACCCGGCCTGGCACCGTCTGATGGAACTGTCGATCTCCCACGGTGTCCACGCGCTGCCCTGGCGGGAGCCCCGGGCCGGTGCCCATGCCGCTCGGGCGGCCATGATGATCGTCGTCAGCGAGGTCGAGGCGGGCCACGGCTGCCCCGTGTCGATGACGTACGCGGCGGTCCCGGCCCTCCGGGCCGAGCCCGGGGTGGCCGAGGAGTGGGAGCCCCGGCTGACCTCTCTCGACTACGACCCTCGGCTGGCCCCACCGGACGACAAGGCCGGGGCGCTGTGTGGGATGGCCATGACCGAGAAGCAGGGCGGCTCCGACGTTCGCTCGAACACGACCCGGGCCGAGCGACTGGCCGCCTTCGGCGAGTACGCGTTAACCGGCCACAAGTGGTTCTGCTCGGCCCCGATGTCGGATGCGTTCCTCGTGCTGGCCCAGGCCCCGGCCGGGCTGACGTGCTTCCTCCTCCCGCGCGTCCTCCAGGACGGGACCCGGAACGGCTTCCGGATCCAGCGGCTGAAGGACAAGCTGGGGAACCGGTCGAACGCCTCGGCCGAGATCGAGCTCGATCGGGCGTGGGCCCGGCGGGTCGGTGAGGAGGGGCGCGGCGTGCCGACCATCGTCGAGATGGTGAACCACACCCGGCTCGACTGCGCGCTCGGCTCCACGGGGCTCCTCCGCCGGGCCGTGTCCGAGGCGACCCATCACGCGGAGCACCGGAGGGCCTTCGGCCGGTCCCTCGTGGACCAGCCGCTGATGCGCAACGTCCTGGCCGACCTGTGCGTGGAGTCCGAGGCCGCCACCGTCACCGCGATGCGCCTGGCTCGCGCGGTGGACGAGGCCGGCGCCTCGGAGGAGGCCGCCTGGTTCAAGCGGCTGGCGGTGGCGGTCGGCAAGTACTGGGTGTGCAAGCGCGTCGTCGGCGCGGTGTCGGAGGCCCTCGAGTGCCTGGGCGGCAACGGCTTCGTCGAGGAGTCCGCCCTGCCCCGCCTGTATCGGGAGACGCCGCTCAACTCGATCTGGGAGGGTTCCGGCAACGTCAACGCGCTCGACGTCCTTCGGATCCTGGGGAAAGCGCCGCAGGCGCTCGACGCGTTCCTCGCCGAGGTCGGACGTGCCGCCGGCGCGGACCGGCGCCTCGACGAGCACGTCGCCCGGACGAGGCGCCGCCTCACCGAGGTCGACGACCTGGAGACCGCCGCTCGCAGGGTCGCCGAGGACCTGGCGGTGGCGCTCCAGGGGTCCCTGCTCCTCCGGCACGCCCCGCCCGAGATGGCGGACGCCTTCATGGCCTCGCGCCTGGGGGACGACGCCGGGCGGGCGTACGGCACGCTGCCGTCCGGGCTCGATCTGGCGGCGATCGTCGATCGGCACCGCCCGTCCTAGACGGGCTCGCCGGCGCGTACCTTGCCGTGCTTGATCGCCAGGACCAACGCCTCGTGCTTCGAGTGCACCTTCAGCTTGAACAGGATGTTCTGCTGGTGGGTGCGGAGGGTGTGGCGGCTGATCCCGAGGACCTCCGCCAGGCGGCCCGGCGAGAGCCCGTGGGCGAGGCCCTGGAGGATCTGGGTTTCGCGACGGGTGAGCCGCTCCACCCGGGCCCGGGCCGCCGCGTCGAGCGCCCGCTTGCGCCGGAGCTGGGCCAGGATCCGGCGGATCTCATCGGGCTCGATCAGCGGGTCGCCCCGGTAGGCGGCTCGGATGGCCGCGATGACGTCCTTGACGGGCCGTCCTTTCGACAGGAACCCCACCGCGCCTGCGTCGAGGGCCCTGGCCACGGTGTGGTCGTCGTCGAACGCCGACAGCATGATCACCCGGCTGTCGTCGATCTCGTCCGTGATCCTCCTGGTAGCGGCGATCCCGTCGGTCCCCGGCATCTGGACGTCCATCAGGATGACGTCGGGGCTCTTCCGGCCCGCCATCTCCACCGCGGCGTCGCCGTCGTAGGCGAGCCCCACCACCGCCAGGCCGGGCTCGGTCCGGATGGCCGCTCGGAGGGCCTCCGCGAACGTCCGATGGTCGTCGGCCACGAGCACCCGGATAGACCGGTGAGCCCCGTTCGGGGAGGAAGGGGACATAGCCGTGCGATTCTGACCCGGAACCAGCCCGGGTGCCAGCACCCCGCTCGGTTGCGGCGCGGACCTACCGTCCGGTAGCCTCAGCCGGCCCGCCACCTCCAGGGAGCGCGATGCGGCTCGAGGGAAAGATCGCGGTGATCACCGGCGCCGGTCGGGGGATCGGTCGGGCCACCGCGGTGCGTTTCGCCCGCGAGGGCGCCGCCGTGATCGTCAACGATGTCGACGCCGAGCCGGCCGAGGACACCGCCACGCTGGTGAAGGAGGCCGGCGGCGAGGCCCTCGTCTCCACCGAGAACGCCGTCGACCTCGAGGCGGCCCGACGGCTGATGGCGTCTGCGGCCGATCGGTTCGGTCGCATCGACATCCTGGTGAACAACGCCGGGACCACCCGCGACCGGACGTTCCACAACCTCGACGACGAGCTGTGGGACTTCGTCCTCGACGTGAACCTCAAGACGGCGTTCCACTCCACGCTCGCCGCGATGCCGTACCTGCGCGAGGTGGCGAAGCGCGAGATGTCCGAGCAGGGCCAGCCCGCCTACCACCGGAAGATCACGTTCACGACCTCGGTGGCGGCGCTCGTGGGCAACGCCGGCCAGGCGAACTACACGGCGGCGAAGGGCGGGATCGCCGCGCTGACCAAGACCCTGGCACGCGAGCTGGGTCCGTTCCGCATCAACGTGAACGCGGTCGCCCCGGGGTTCATCGAGACGAGGCTCACCGCGGCGAAGCAGGAGGGCGAAGACGTCGGGATCCCCGAGCAGGTCCGGCAGATGGCGCTGATGCTGATCGCGCTGGGGCGGTACGGTGAGCCCCAGGACGTGGCCAACGCCCACCTGTTCCTGGCCAGCGGTGAGGCCGACTTCATCTCCGGCGTGATCCTGCCGGTGGCCGGGGGCCAGCTGGGGGCGTAGAGGAGGAGCGATGCCGCTGAACCAGGCGCTGAAGGGCCGCGAGTACCAGGAGATCGAGCTCGAGGTGGACCGCGACCGGGTCACCCAGTTCTCGCTGGCGGTCGGTGAGGACGACCCCCGCTTCCTCGAGGCCGAGGCAGCACGAGCCGAGGGCTTCCCCGACCAGGTGGCCTTCCCCACGTTCCCCACGGTGCTGGGGATCCTCGCGAGCGCTCAGATCGTGGTCGACCCCGAGCTCGGCATGGACTACTCGAGGGTCGTGCACGGCGAGCAGGGATTCGAGTGGCGACGGCCGATCGTGGTCGGCGACCGGCTCCGAGCCACGCCGAGGATCGCCGACGTCTACGCGAAGGGCCCGAACGAGTTCCTCGTGATCGAGGCCGAGATCAGGGACGCCGACGGGGAGGTGGTCTGCGTGGCCCGCTCGATGCTGCTGTCCCGAGGCACCGCGGGAGCATCGTGATGGACCGGCCCAGCCTCGACGCGCTGGAGGTCGGCCAGGAGGTGTTCGAGGCGTCCAAGGTGGTGAAGCGCGAGGACGTGAAGGCCTACGCCGACGCCTCCGGCGACCAGAACCCCCTCCATCAGGACGATGAGTTCGCCCGATCCGTAGGGTTCCCCGGGATCATCGCGCACGGCATGTTCTCCATGGCCCACGTGGCCAAGGCCGTGAAGGACTGGGCCGGCTCGCCCACGGCGCTCCGGTCGCTCGCCGTTCAGTTCCGGGCCGTCGTGTACATGGACGAGACGCTCCTGGCGAAGGGGAAGGTGGCGGCCGTCGACCCCTCGACCGGGGACGTTACGCTGGACGTATGGGCGGAGGTCGAGCGGGACGGCCAGCGGGTCCTGGCCATCAAGAACGCTCGGGCCGTGGTGAACCTGGCCTGACCGGGACCGAGACCCCGGCCGACCGGCCGGTAACCTCTCCGGCCTCCGCCGGGTCTAACGGGATGGCGCGGTGGTGAATCGCGAGCTCCTTGACCGCTGCCGACGAGGCGACCCGGCGGCCTTCGAGGAGTTGGTGGAGCTCACTCACCGACGGGTGTTCACGCTCGCGTACCGGCTGGTGGGGGACCGTCATGAGGCGGAGGACGTGGCCCAGGAGGCTTACCTGCGGATGTACCGGGGGCTCCCAGGGTTCCGGGGCGACTCGAGCTTCGACACGTGGCTGTATCGGATCACCTCGAACGCGGCGATCAGCCACCTCCGTCGCCGCGGCCGGTTCGCCGACCTCCTGGCGGAGCCCGGGGACGCCGCCGAGGTGCCGGACCACCCGGGCGCCGACCCGGTCGACCGTGACGAGATCCAGCGGGCGCTCCTGGCCCTCCCGGTGGCCCAGCGGACCGTGCTCGTGATGCGCGACGCCTACGGCTTCTCGGTGGCGGAGATCGCCGAGCAGCTCGGGCTCACGGAGGGTGCGGTGAAGGTGCGCATCCACCGGGCCCGTCGCCGTTTGAAGGACCTCGTGTACGGGGCGGCCGAGCCCCACGGGCATGACGAGGTCGGCGAGCGGCTCCCCGGGCTGGCCGAGGAGCGGGGACGTGGGTGAGTTCGGGGACATCGAGGTTCACCTGGCCACGTGTCCGACGTGCGCCGGCGAGCTGGCCCGGTACCGCGAGGTCGTGGCCGCGGTCGGCTCGCTCCACGATCGGCTCGAGGTCCCTCCGCCGGGGCTCCCCGAGCGAGCCGTGGCCCACGTCCTGGGGAGCGAGCGCCGCTGGCGGGGGCGAGTTCGGTGGCTGGCCCAGGACCGCCGGATCCACGTGGCCGCCGCGTCGGTGGGTGGGGCCATGGTCGGGGCCGGGGTGCTTGGCCTGCTGTGGTGGCGGGCCGCCCGTCGGGGCCTGGCGCGACCCCGCGTGGCCGTCTAGGGTTCGCCGGCGGGGTCGGGGCGACCCCTGGTCATCCCATCCCAGGCCAGCGTCCGGTGCATCGAGCGGACGCTGATGCGGAGGTCCTTGAGCTCCTCTTCCAGGTCCTGTCGGAGTGCCTCGGCCACCGCGACGACTCCCCGGCCCACCCGTCGGCCGAGGTCGTCGAGCCTCGCCCGCTGATGCTCCGCCAGCCGCTCGATCGCGGCATGGTGTGCCCGGGCCAGCTTCGCCATCGTCTCGCCCTGCCGCCGGCCGATCTCTCGAAGCAGCGCGGCCACCCGGTCGAGCTCGGGGCCCGGAGGTGCCGCCCGGACCTGGGCGGTGAGGGCCCGGAGGGCGTCCTCGACCTTTCGGAAGCGAAGCTCCAGCGCCCGGAACCGCTCCTCGGCGTGGGTCATCGAGGCCCGGACCGGATCTCGGTCGGTGGGAGGGGTCTCCTCGGCGGCCTCGGTCACCGCCGTGCGGGCCGCCAGGCCCACCGCCTCCTGGATTCGCAGGAGCCCGTCCTCCAGACGCTCCTCGATGGCCTGCTGATCGGGAGCCGGGCGGGTCCGGGCCGGCCGGCGCCGAGGGGTGGTGGCTTCGGGGATCGGGACGGGATCGGCGAGGCGCTGACGCGGCGGACGCCGCCGGGACGGCTCGGCGACCGCCGGCGGTGGCGGTGTTCCCGACCTCTGCTGCACTCGACCCTCTCGCTCGGCCGCACGGGGCCGCTCGTAGTCTATGTCCCGGGGTGGGCCGCTTCACGCATCCCAGGGCGGCTCGCGTATACTTGGGCGGGTCCGGCCGAGCGCGATCCCCGATCAGAGGGCCGTAGCTCAATCTGGTAGAGCACCGGTCTCCAAAACCGGCGGTTGGGGGTTCGAGTCCCTCCGGCCCTGCCCAGAGGAGGAGATGAACAGACAGACCAAGCGGATGATGGAGCGGGATCGCCGCCAGCAGGGGGCGGGCCGGCGGCCGCCCGTCGCCGAGCGGAAGAAACGGGTTGGACCCCGTCAGTTCCTCCGGGAGGTTCGCCAGGAGCTGAAGAAGGTGGCCTGGCCGACCCGCCGGGAGCTGCTGGCCTACACGCTCGTGGTGCTCGTCTCCGTCATCGTGCTGACCAGCTTCGTGTTCGGCCTGGACTTCCTCATCTCGAAGGGTGTCCTGGCCATCTTCGGCGTCGAGACCGGCTGATCCCGAACCCATGACCCTCGAAGACCCTCCCCAGAGCCAGGACGACGCGGCCGTCCCCGAGGAGCCCTCGGACTCCGCCTCGACCGA
>JBQGDK010000272.1:0-3191 GCA_052039025.1 Actinomycetota bacterium | reverse complement strand
GCCGGAGACTTCGGCGTCCCGGCGCTGCCCCTGTCCACGCTCGAATCGCGGCCGCGGTCGGGAGATTATCTCTCGGTGATGGAGGACAACCTCCGTTCGCTCAGGGAGGGACTCGGGTGCGGGTGACCGCCGCCATCGAGGGGCGCGGGCTCCGGTTCGGGTACGGGGGCGTGCCCGTCCTTGAGGGTCTCGACGTGCGGGTGGACCCCGGCCAGCTCGTCGTGCTCACGGGTCCCAACGGCTCCGGCAAGTCCACCTTGATCAGGCTCGTGGTCGGGCTCCTCTCCCCCGACGAGGGATCCGTGCTGGTTCTGGGCCGGCCGCCGTCCGAGTCCGAGGCCCGTCGGTCGATCGGATACGCGCCCCAGGGGTCGCCGGGCCGGATGGTGCTCCCCGTGTCGGTGACGGAGGTCGTGGCTTCGGGACTGGTGACCGGATGGGGCGGCGGGCGGCGGGACGGCGACGTGGCCACGGCGCTGGCCGCGGTCGGGCTGAGCGAGCTCGGCGCCGAGTGCGTGTTCGAGCTGTCCGGCGGCCAGCAGCAACGCGCCGTGCTGGCCCGGGCGCTCGTGGGCGATCGCCCCGTCCTGGTCCTCGACGAGCCGACCACGGGGATCGACCGGGCGTTCCGCCCTCGGTTGGTCGAGGAGCTCCGCCGGCGCGCCGACGCGGGGGCGGCCGTCGTCGTGGTGTCCCACGACCCCGACGACTTCCACGAGGTGTGCGACCGGATCCTGTTCATGGAGGACGGCCGCGTTCGCGACGTGCGCCACGACGAGTTCCACGCGCTCGGGGAGGCGGGGCCGTGATCGACGTGCTGTTCACCGCGGACTTCGGCCGTCGGGCCCTGGTGGCCGCCACGGTGGTCGGGCTGGCGGCGCCGGTCGTGGGCGCGTTCCTGGTCCAGCGGCGCCTGTCGCTGGTCGGCGACGGTATCGGGCATCTGGCCCTGGCAGGGGTGGCCATCGGCGTACTCGCGGGGATCTCCGGGGTCTGGGGCGCCCTGGTCGTGGCGCTGCTCGGCGCCGTCCTGCTCGAGGTCCTCCGGGTGCGGGGCCGGCTCACCGGGGACCTGTCGCTGGCCATCGTCTTCTACCTGGGTATCGCGGCCGGGGCCGTCGGACTGAGCCTGGCGGGGCGCTTCGACACGTCGGTCCTGGGCGTGCTGTTCGGCACCCTCTTCGCCCTGTCGTGGGCCGACGTCGGGGTCATCGCACTGCTCGGGGCCGTGGTAGTGGCCTCGGTCCTGGTGCTGTACCGCCCGCTCCTGGCCGTGGCCCTCGATGAGGAGACCGCCAGGGCCGGGGGCCTTCCGGTGGAAGCGCTGAACCTCGTCTCGGTCGCCCTCACGGCCCTCCTGGTGGTCGGGGGCATGCGGGTGGTCGGACTGCTGCTGGTCGCCGCGCTGATGGTCGTTCCGGTGGCCGCGGGCTCCAAGGTGGCTCACTCCTTCCGGTCTACGGTGGCGTGGGCCGTCGGCGTCGGGGCCGCATCGGCCTGGGTGGGGCTCCTGGTGGCGGCGTGGCACGGGGACCTGGTGCCGGGAGGCACCATCGTCCTGACGGCGATCGTGGCGTTCGTCGGGTTCGCCCTGGTCGGGCGGCGAACCGCCGTCGGACACCGGCCCCGGAGGACGGCGTGACGGAGGCCGCCGCCCTGGCAGCGGTCTCCGGGCTTCGGGCCACCCCGCAGCGCGTGGCCATCATCCGGGCGCTCGAGGGGAAAGAGCGACCGGTCACGGCCCAGGCGCTCCACGAGGAGATCGGACGCCGGGACGGCCCCGGGCTAGCCACCGTGTACCGGACGCTCCGCGCGTTGGCCGATGCGGGGACGGCGGAGACGTTCCCCGCGGGCGAGGGCCAGATCGCCTACAAGCTGTGCGAGGTCGAGCACCATCATCACCTCATCTGCGAGCGGTGCGGCCAGGTGGAGACGATCCCCTCGTGCGAGGTCGAGGACTGGGCCTCGGCCGTGGGCCGACGCCGGGGGTTCGCGGTCACCGGCCACCGTGCCGACGTGTACGGGCTGTGCGCGTCGTGCCGCCGACGCGTTAGCCCGCGCCGGCGACCTCGCGGTAGACGGCCTCGACCTCGGCTGTGACCACGGCCCACGCATAGCGCCGTGCTCGCATCCGGCCGCCCGCCGCCAGGGCAGCGGCGAGATCGGCGTCCGAGAGGATCCGGTCGAGGGCCGCCGCCAGGCCGGCCGGGTCCCCCGGCGGGACCAGGATCCCCTCCATCCCGTCCCGGACGACCTCCCGGTAGCCGGCGATGTCGCTGGCCACGACCGGGAGCCCGGCGGCCATGGCCTCCACCAGCACGATCCCGAACGACTCCCGGCCGGTGGCGGGGGCGCAGAACACGTCGCAGGCTGCGTGGTAGCCGGGCAGCACGTCGTGCGGGACGGTGCCGAGCAGGAGGACCCGGCCCCGGAGCCGTGGCGGCAGCGAGCGCACGGCGTCACGGTCGCGGCCGTCCCCGATCACCACCAGGATCGCGTCGGGCCGCGTCGCGGCCAGCCGCCCGAAGGCCTCGACCATGACCGGGAAGCCCTTCCGGCGGTCGAGCCGGTTGACGAACAGGACCCGGCGGCCCTCGGGGAGCCGGGCCGGCTCCGCGTCGGCGAATGGCTTCACCTCGACCCCGTTCGGGATCACGCGGATCTCGTCGCGGCCCACCCGTTGCCGGACGAAGGCCGCTGCCGCCCTCGACACCGCGATGCGGGCGTCCAATCGTCGCCACAGCGGGCGGAGGATCGGTCCTGCGGCCGAGAAGAGCGGAGATCGCTCGGCGAACGCGTGGAACGTGCCGACGACCGGGCGATCTGTGGCCCGGACCGCGAACATCCCCACACCGGGGATCAGAGGCTCATGCGCGTGGACGACGTCCGGCCGGAACCCTCGGAGCGCGGCCCGGACCCGGCTCCGCGCCCCAAGGGTTGGCGCCACGGGGGCCACGGACTGGTTGTAGGGGATCCGGATCGGGCGGCCCACGGACCGCACGAAGGACTCCTTAGGCCGGGTGGACGAGGGAGCCACCACGAGCACATCGTGCCCGCGGGCCCGCAACCGGCCGGCCAGCTGGCGGACGTGGGTCTGCACGCCCCCCGGCGCGTCCCAGGCATAGGGACACGCCAGGGCGATCCTCATGGCGAGCCGCCGGTCGCCGCGGCGGCGGCGTCGGCATCGCGCT
>JBQGDK010000271.1:0-3060 GCA_052039025.1 Actinomycetota bacterium | reverse complement strand
ACGCGGATGTCGTACTCGGGCGGGTCGTCGCTCGGGGTGAGGAGGTCCTTCTCGATCTGGACCGAGTAGTACCAGCCGGCCCCCAGGAGGGCGGCCACGAGGACCAGCAGCAGCGCCGCCGCGACCCAGGCAGGCGCCGGTCGCCTCCGCCGCCCCGCGGCGCGATCCGGCTGGGCCCCGCCCGCGATCGTCACGGCGTCCACCCTGACCGCGGGCCGCACGAGCGCGCCATCGCTGACCCTTCTATTGCTCCGGGCCGAAGTGTACGCGCGTCGCCGAACCCGCGGGGGGGCCGCCTGAGCTGGGCGAGCGACCGAGCGGATCGGGCCGCTACGAACCGATCCGGTACGGGCGCATCATCTCGTTGTCCTCGTGCTCGACCAGGTGGCAGTGCCACACGAACAGGCCGGCCCGGTCGAAATGGGCCTTCACTCGGGTCACCTGCTCCGGGTAGGCAATCACGGTGTCCTTCAGCCCGGTCTCCCCGGGCTCGGGAGGAACGGGGCCGCCGTCGAACGGCCGGCGATCGACCACCTCGAACAGTATCTCGTGGATGTGGATCGGGTGGGCGTCCTCGGTGAAGTTGTGCATCTCCCACACCTCGACCGCCCCGAGCGCCGGGTTCTCGGTGATCGGGTCGTCCCAGTCGAGGGCATTCCCGCTACCGTCCGGGTTCAGGGTGCCGAGCTGAGCCTCGACGGGTCCGTCGAACCCGGGGAAGGTGGAGACCTCCTCGTTCAGCGACACCTGCCGGGTGAACGTCTCCGGCCCCGGCTTCGGAGGCGCCGGCAGCTCCGGCGGGATCTCGCTCGTGTCGGCTCCCAGCAGCTGCCCGACCGTGAACCGCATCACCTGCCCGGTCGTGGCGGGATCGGCGAACGGAAAGTCGGCGCCGGGCACGCCACCGCCGAAGGGCTCGTCGGGGCCCTCGTTGATCATGAACACCTGGGTCCCCTCGGCGAGTCCCGTGAAGTCAACCACCACGTCGGCCCGCTCCGCCGGTCCCATCACGAGGTGGGCGAGCGTCGCGGGTTCCGGCAGGAACCCTCCCTCTGCGCCGATCTGGTGGAACGGGAGAGCGGCCGCCCCCGGTCGGGCCGCCGGATCCCCGGTGACCAGCTTGAGGATCAGGAAGCGGCCGTTGCACCCGTTGAGGATGCGGAAGCGGTACCGCCTCGGCTCCACGGTCAGCGTCGGCCAGGTGTTGCCGTTGACCAGCATGGTGTTGCCGAAGAACTCCGGGTTCCAGATCGGGGAGACGTCGCTCTCCGGGATGAATGGGCCCTCGAACTCGTCGAAGAAGAACCGGCTGTCGGGGTAGAACAGCGAACCGTCCTCGTTGAACGACCGATCCTGGATGGCCAGGGGGATCTCGTGGTACGCGGTTCCGGGCGGGTCGCCGAGGGCCGGCGCCGGTCCGGGGAGCACGCCCGGATCGGTGTCGAAAGGACCGCCACGGACCAAGTAGAAGCCGGCCGGTCCCGCGTACACGTTCACCCGGGTCATGCCCAGCGTGTGGTCGTGGAACCAAAGCGTGCTGGCCGGCTGCTCGTTCTCGTACTGGAACACCGCGCTGCCGGGTTTCCAGGCCTGGCCTTGGAGGCTCTGGAACTTCGTGCGGAACGGCTGATAGAAGGTCCCGAACCGCGCGTAGTCCTCGGGGATGTCCTTCGCTCGCGGCAGGTACCAGGCCTCAGCGTAGCCGTCGCTCTCCTCGGAGCTGTGACCCCCGTGAAGGTGCGTGACGAACGGGACCGGGCCGGTGTAACGGCCCGGAGTAGCGAGGAACTCAGGCCGCGAGTCTCGGCCCGTGGGCCCCCCAGGAGGGTTGGCCCAGTGCAAGGTGGGATCCACCGGGAGGAGATGCGGCAAGAAGTTGCCACCCGCATCCATCAGATCGTTGATCCACTCCACCCGGACGGGATCGTCCGCCGTCGCCTCGACGGTGAACGCGGGGTAGTTGAACGTCCCGGGATGTCTGGCGGACCCGTAGCTCCACACGGTGGTTGCCGGCATTCCGGCCGGCAAGACCTGCTGCCCGAACTGCCGGACGGCGATCTCGTAGTACCGGATGCCCCCCCGCAGGGTCCCGGTGAGGGGCATGGCCGGGGGGATGACGAGCGGCGTGACGTACTTCGGGATCGCGGTGGGATCGAGCGTCGGCATCGCCTGGGCCAGGGCCCGGGCGAGGCGGATGTGCCAGGGGAGCAGCAAGCCCGCTCCTGGGGCCACCCCTGCCTTGAGGAGGTCGCGACGGGTGATCGGCATGGCGTGGCCCTCCTGTGCCGGTTTCGGACCCATGGCCGGGGGCCGGTCACCCGACCCCCAGACGGGGGACTACCGGCAGTATCCGCGTCGAGGAGGCCGCGGGTCAACCCCGCCTGGCCGGAGGGGTCAGCGGGGGGACCCGCTCGCCGCGGGCCGTGGTCTCGATCAGCGTGGCCAGACGCCGCTCTCGGGTCTCCTCGCGCTTCGCGCTGATCACCCACCAGGTGGCCGCCCTCCGATAGCTCGGGGGCATGGCTCGCCACGCCTCCCAGGCCGCGGCGTCCGCCCGGAACGGCCGGGCGAACTTCGCGGGGAGGTCGGCGGGTCGCCGCTCGTACGAGTAGATCCCGACCCGGTTCTCCCGGCGGGCCTCGAAGGCGCGCAGCCCCGCCGGGGTCACGAGGCCCTCCTCGATCAGCTCCCGAACCCGCCGCACGTTCTTCGCGCTCCAGGTGCTCGTCGGGCGCCTCGGCGAGAATCGCATCATGTGACTCGTGCCGTCGATGCCACGCCGGACACCGTCGATCCAGCCGAAGCACAGGGCCTGGTCGACCGCCTCCTCCCAGGTGATGCTGGACTTCCCCGACGCCTTCTTGTGGAAGCCGACCCACAGCTCGGTGGCCCGATCGTGGTTCCGCTCGAGCCACGCGCGGAAGCGGTCCGGCGTGGCGAAGAAACGCGGCTTCGGTTCGTCTGTCAGGGTGTCCCTCCGACCCGAGGATAGACTCCCGCCGTGGCCGAGCGCGTCCTGACCACGCGACACCTCAACCGGGCGCTCCTGGCCCGGCAGCT
>JBQGDK010000270.1:0-3327 GCA_052039025.1 Actinomycetota bacterium | reverse complement strand
CCGCGGCAAGATGAAGATGCCGATGCGGCTCGTGGTCACCACGGCCGGGGGGAGCGGCGGCACCGGCGTCACCGTCGAGGTGCGCGGCCGGGGTACCGGCGGCGGCGCCATGTCGGGCGGGCTGCTCGGCGCGTCGAAGCAGCGGAAGGCCGAGGAGATCTGGCTGACCACGGCCGTCAACGCCGTGCCGAACCGGATCGAGCCGGTCCCGCCCGCGCCACCGCCGCCCTAGCCGAACCGCCACCGTGTCGCGGTGGTGGGGAAGTCCTTCTCCCGCCACCCCAGCACCGCGTCGGGACGGACCCGGTGGACGAGCCCGATCGGATGGTCGAGGTCGAGGCGGAACCCGTACTTCTCCTCGTACGCCCGTGCGAACGGCTCGAGCGCCGCGCGGTCGGTGACCTCCTCGGCGTGGCCCTCGACGATCACGACCTCGTCGCCGCTCTCCAGGTGTACCACGATCCCCGGCCGGCCCGTGATGTTGCGGGCCTTCCGCGAGGCCGCGTCGCTGCTGAACCACACCGCCCCGTGGAGCCACAGTCCCCACACCGGCATCGCGTGCGGCCTCCCGCCCCGGTCGGCGCTCACGATCCAGTAGTTCCGGGAGGTCACCAGCCGCTCCTCGGCCCACGACCACGGGAGCAACCCCTCGTCCCCCGGGGCGATCCCGTAGCCATGCGGCATCGACGGACGGGACCGCCTCGGCTCGCTCACCGGCCCCCCCACCGCGGCGGCCGCTTCTCCAGGAACGCCGAGACGCCCTCCGCCAGGTCCTCGGCCCGGAGGTTCTCCGCCAGGGCCTCCTTGAGGTGATCGACGGCCCGCCCGAACGGGAGATCCTCGGCTCCGAGGAACGAGCGCTTCCCGAGCCGGAGGACGTGGGCGCTCTTGGAGGCCACCACGTCGACGAGCTCCCCCACGGCGTCGTCGAGCTCGGCCCGAGGCACGATCCGGTTGAAGACGCCCCACCGCGCGGCCTCCTCGGCCCCCATCCGCCGCCCGGTCAGCATCAGGTCGAGGGCCACCTTCCGCGGCAGGGCTCGCTGGATCACCACCGTGATCACGTGCGGCCACAACCCGATGTCGATCTCCGGCGTGCCGAGCTCCGCGTCGTCCGCGGCCACCGCGAGGTCGCAGGCCAGCACGAGCCCCAGCCCGCCCCCGAGGGCCGGGCCGTTGACGCGGGCGATGGTGGGCTTGGAGTGATGCCACAGGGCGTCCACGATCCGGGAGATCGCCGCCGGCGCCGACTCGGCCACGGTCTCGGATCCGGCGAACCCGCCGATGTCGCCGCCGGCGCAGAACGCCCGGTCGCCGGTCCCGGTGAGCACGACCGCCCGTGCCGAGTCGTCGGAAGCGGCCCGGGCCAGCGCCTCCACGAGCTCCGCGATCACCCCGGCCGACAGCGCGTTCCGCCGCTCCTCGCGATCGATCGTCAGCCAGGCCGCCCGGCCCCGGACCTCGTACCTGACCTCGCTCATGCGCCCAAGAGCCCGGTGTCGTACTCGCCCCGCCGGAACCGCTCGTCGGCGAGGATCCGGAGGTGCGCGGCGACGTTCGTCCTCGGTCCCTCGATCACGGTCGCCTCCAGGGCCTGACGCATCGCCTCGATCGCCGACGCGCGGTCGGCGGCGTGCACGACGATCTTCCCGATCAGCGGATCGTAGAACATCGGCACCTCGTCGCCCTCGTCGTAGCCGGCGTCCCACCGGACGCCGCCGGGAACGCGGAGGCGGGTGAGGCGCCCCGGCGACGGCAGGAACCGGTCGGGGTCCTCAGCCGAGATCCGGCACTCGAGCCCGTGCCCGCGAGGCGCCGGGACCTCGGTCAGCGAGGTGCCGAGACCGCCGGCGATCCGGACCTGCTGCTCGACGATGTCCACGCCGGTGACGACCTCGGTGACCGGGTGCTCCACCTGGAGCCGGGCGTTGACCTCGAGGAAGAAGAACTCCCGGTCGGGGGTGAGGATGCACTCCACGGTGCCGGCGCCCCGGTAGCCGAGCGCGGCCATCGACCGCACCGCCGCCCCGCACAGGCGACCGCGGAGATCCCCGTCGATCGCCGGCGACGGCGTCTCCTCGAGCACCTTCTGGTGCCGCCGCTGGACCGAGCACTCCCGCTCCCACAGGTGGATCGCGCGATCCTCGTCGGCGAGCACCTGGACCTCGACGTGGCGGGCGCCCTCGACGTATCGCTCGACGTACACGGAGGCGTCCGCGAAGAACCGCTCGCCCCGAGCGGCGGCGGTGGCGGCGGCGTCCCGGAGGCCCTCCGGGTCCCGGGCCACCCCCATCCCGATGCCACCCCCACCCATGATGGCTTTCACGATCACCGGGTAGCCGATCTCGTCCGCCCCAGCGAGCGTCTCGTCGGGGTCGCCGAAGGGCCCGGCGCCGGGGAGCACCGGGAAGCCGCTCCGCTCGAACGCCGCCCGGGCCGCCATCTTGTCGCCGGTGAGCTCGAGCACCGCCGGCGCCGGGCCGACCCATGCGAGCCCCGCCTCCGTCACGGCTCGAGCCAACATGGGACTCTCGGACAGGAAGCCGTACCCGGGGTGCACCGCCTCGGCCCCGGCCTCGAGCGCCGCCTGGACGATGGCCGCCGGGTTCAGGTACGAGAGGTGCGCCGGAGGTTCGCCGATCCGAACGGCGCGGTCGGCCTCCCGGACGTGCTTGGCGGACGCGTCGGCGTCGGAGAACACGGCGACCGGGACGATGTCGAGACGCCGGAGCGTGCGGACCACGCGGCACGCGACCTCGCCGCGGGCCGCCACCAGGACCCGTCGGAACGGGGCGGGGTTACTCGGGCTGCCCGACCTGGATGAGCCCCTCGGCCAGCTTGCGGATCGAGGATGCCGGGAAGCGACGATGGCCTCCCAGGGTCCGCGAGTGCGGAAGCTTCCCGTCCTTGGCCCAACGCGTCACCGTCTTCGGCGACACGTGGAGGATGTCGGCAACCTCCGCGGTCTTCAGGTACTCGGCGCCCTTGAGCTGCGCCATGCGTCCCTCCCTCCCGTTCGTGCGAGCGCCAGCGCTCGAAGTATAGGCCGAAGGAGGGGGTTCGAGGCCCCGGTCTGGATAGGGATTCCTGGGCCGGATGGCCGTCTTGGCCCGGTCCGGCGGGCCGCCGTGGCGCCCCAGGAGCCTCCCGGATCAGGAGTCCGGCGCCAGGCGGCGTCCCCGGTAGTTCGGGAAGGCGATCTCGGTGTGCTGCCAGCACCGGGATCGGAAGTTGTACCGGGACAGCTTGGTCGAGCACTCGGGGACCTCGCACACCCGGCCGGCGTGGTCCACGGTCCTCGACGGTCGAGGCATCCGTCCCGGCTTG
>JBQGDK010000269.1:0-5244 GCA_052039025.1 Actinomycetota bacterium | reverse complement strand
GCGAGCATGGCCGCGTCGGGCGGCGGCCGAGGCACCGGAGCGTTGCGGCCGCGAAGCAGCTCCGCCGGCGACAGGAACGCGTCGCTCGGCGCCACGCCCCCGTTCCGGATGACCGGGTGAGTGCGACGGGCGCTCTCGACGGTCGCGGGCTCGAGGCGGCCGGTGTCGTAGGTGCACATCGCCGACACCGGGTACGGTGCCAGGACCTCGTTCAGCACCGATTCATACCGCTCCCACTCGAGCACGAGCTCGGTCGGGCCCTCCGGCCATGGCAGCTCGCCGGCCAGCCGGAGGCGGGGGGCTCCCGTGGCCAGCTGATCGGTGACGAGCTCGTGGAGGGCTCTCAGACGCCACGCCGGGTGCGGGTTCCACTCACGGGCGTCGAGCCACCCGACCCGGCCGTCCTCGACCGCCACCTCGGAGCGGATGGCCTCCATGGCCTCGCCGGACAAGACCACGGACACGGGCTCGTCGGCCTCCAGGCCGTCGTGGACGTACGGGACCAGGGCAGACAGGAACGACCCGATGTCCCCGTAGAGGAGGGCCCGATGCTCAAGCCCTCCTCGGGGTCGCTCTCCGCCCCGAACCGGCATCACCGCGGACACCCTACCCGCGGGGGGCGGGCGCTAAGCGCTTTGGACTCCATCTCCCGATGGGCCCGACACCGCCAGCAAGAGCCCCCCGGCCAGCACCGATCCCGCGGTCGAGCCCAGCAGCATGACCAAAGCGGTGACGCTGACCCCCGCCAGGAGGTCCCCTCCGACCACCACGCCCAGGAACGCCACCCAGCCGAGCAGGGTTCCCGCGCTTCCCACGAGGCCGAGCGCCCGCCCCATGGCTCGCTTCGCCAGGAGGGCCACGCCCCCGGTCACCTGGAAGAGCGCGGAGACGACCAGGACGCCGTCGATGACCAGGAGCGCCGACCGGACCCACCCCAGGCCCGCCAGCTCGAACACCTCCCGGTCCTCGGCCAGGAGCGAGAGGTCCCATGTGTTGTAGGCGACCGAGATCACACCGATCAGGAGGAGGACGATGGCCGCGGCGGTCCTCCCCCCAGCCCCCGGCGGCGGCGCTTCCCCCGGGGGGGCGTACGCCGCCGGCGGAGGCGCGGGCGCGGGGCCGTACGTCGACGGCGGAGGCTCGGGCTCCATCCACCGACCCTAGCCAGGGCCGGCGCAGGCGGTCAATTCCTATACTCGCCGGGGCGAGAGTGGCGGAACCGGCAGACGCGCCGGCCTTAGGAGCCGGTGCCCGGAAGGGCGTGGGGGTTCGAAGCCCCCCGCGCGCCCGCGGGGGGGCGGGGCGGCGCCGGGCCCCCTCGCGCCGGATCCGTCTCAGCGAGTCGGATCCTGATCGATCTCCCCGCGCCACGCGCCCGTCTCGGCGCCGCGGGCCTCGATGAACTCCTTGAACCGCTTCAGGTCACCCTTGACCCGCATCGTGACCATGCCGGTCCAGTCGCCGACCTTCTCGGCGAGGTCGCCGGGCTCCCACTCGAGCTGGAGCATGACCCGGGTCATGGCGTCGTCGAGGCGGTGGAAGGTGACCACGCCCGCGTGCCTGGGCCCGTCGAGGCTGTGCCAGGCCACGCGCTCGTCGGGCCGCTGCTCGTCGATCTGGGCCTCCCACTCGCGGTCGGCGCCGGCGACCTCGGCGTGCCAGCGCAGGCGGTCGTCGGTGATCTGCTTGACCTCCTCGACCCCCTCCATGAAGCGTGGGAACTCCTCGAACTGGGTCCACTGGTTGTACGCGGTGCGAACCGGGACCTTGACGTCGATGGATTCCTCGATCGTGGACATGCGTGTGTCCCTCCTTCGTTTCCGTTGACGGCCTCTCAGGTTTACCCGCTTCGTCGGGGCCTACTCCCGAAGACCCCGAACCGCGCGCATCGCGTGGGCTGATCGAGCTCGCCGGGGTGTCGCGGCAGATCGGCTCACCGGCCCTCGACGAGGACGCCGGAGGCGGCCAGGCCGTCGCGGAGCGAGGTCAGCCGCAGGCCGAGATCCTCGGCGGCGTGCGGGGCGTCGGCGAGTGAGTCGGCCGCCAGGACGTCCATCATCGTGAGCGACAGCCGCCGGCCCACGAGTCTGGCCGCCCGGCGGGCCGCCGCGGGGGCCAGGTGGACCTTGCGGCGAGGGCGACCGGCCAGCAGGTCGACGAGCTCGTCGGCCGTTACCGCGTCGGGCCCCTGGATCGCGTAGGTGCCCTCGACGGGAAGAGCCCGATCGTCGCCGGCAACGAGGGCGTGGGCGAGATCCTCGACGTACGTGGGCGCGATCCGCTGACGGCCGGAGCCGACCACCGTGGCCGCCAACGGGCGGGCGGCAGCCTCACGCATCTCCTCGAGCCACGCCTGGCGGGGGCCGTACACGTGCGTGGAACGGAGGATCAGGTGCTGGAGCCCGGAGGCGCGCACGGCCTCCTCGGCCATCCCCTTGGCCCGGAGGTACGCGTTGGAGGAGCCCGGCGAGGCCCCGGGGTACGAGAGGAACAGGAACCGGGTCACCCCGGCCTCCGATGCGGCCTCCAGGGCGTCACGGACCGTTCCGAGGTTGGCCGCCTCGTAGGCCTCGTCCGGCAGGTCGAGCCCGCCGGCGAGGTGGATCACGGTGTGCGCCCCGGACATCACCGTGGCGAGCTTGTCCGTAGCGGCCAGGTCGATCACGGCCACCTTCGCCCCGGCTGAGCGGAGCGGCTCGGCGCCGGACCGGCCCCGGATCACGGCCCGGACCTCGCCCCGCTCGACGAGCATCGGCACGAGGACCGCGCCGACGCCGCCCCCGGCGCCGGTGACGACCACCGGCACGGCCTACAGTCCTTCGAACAGCTCCGACTCGCGGAGCTTACGGAGCGCGATGCGCTCGACTTTCCGAACGGTCTCGGCCGAGACCCCCACCATCTCCGCGACCTCGCGGAGGCTCAGCGGGTGGCCCGTCCCCAGCCCGTACCGCAGCACCACCACCTCGCGCTCCAGCGGCTCCAGGGCCGTCTCCACCGCCTCGCCGATCTCCTCGCGAAGGAGAGCGTCCTCGACCGCATCCACCGGGCTCTCGTCCTCGACCAGCGAGACGAGGTCGCCGAGCTCGGTGTCCTCGCCGACCGGCTCCTGGAGCGAGCGCGGCTCCCGCCGGGCCGCCACCTCGAGCGCCCCGAGGTCCTCGACCCGGACCCCCGCCTCTCGGGCGATCTCCTCGGGCGTCGGGTCCCGCCCGGTCTGCTGGGCCAAGCGCTCTCGGACCTGGCGGACCTTGCGGATCCGCTCGTGGACGTGGACCGGGATCCGGATCTGGCGGCCCCGGTCGGCGATCGCCCGGGTGATGGCCTGACGGATCCACCACGTCGCGTAGGTGGAGAACTTGAACCCGCGCCGCCAGTCGAACAGCTCGACGCCCCGCATCAGGCCGATGTTCCCCTCCTGGATGAGGTCGAGCAGGGGCAGACCCTGGCCCTGGTACTTCTTCGCGATCGACACGACCAGGCGGAGGTTCGCCAGGAAGAACCGTCGCCGGGCCCGCTCCGCCCGGCGGATGTCCTCCCGGAGCTTCCGCTTCGTCGCCTCTGACCGGATCCGGCCGGAGGCCAGCCGACCCTCAGCCTCCTTGCCCCGCTCGATGGCGATGGCCAGCTCCACCTCCACCTCCTTGGTGAGCAGGGGCTCGGCCCCCGCGGCCTCGAGGTAGAGGCGAAGGTCGTCGATGTCGGTCGGATGGAAGGACTCGGTCACGCGCTCGCTCACCGGACGACCACCGTAGCGGGTTCTATCATGGCCGGGTGCTCCGGGTTCGCCGAGACCACGAGATCCACCGCGCCGAGGGGGGCTGGTTCACGGCCCGGTGGCATTTCTCCTTCGACCGGTACCGCGACCCCGAGAACATGGGCTGGGGCCCGCTGCGGGTGTTCAACGACGACCGACTGATCCCCGGAGCGATCTGGCCCCTCCACCCCCATCGAGACATCGAGGGGCTCACGTACGTGGTCGAGGGGACGTTCCGCCACGAGGACGACCAGGGCGGGAACGGCGTGCTCCCGGCCGGCTCGGTCCAGCGGATGACGCTCGGGAGCGGCGCGTGGCACTCGGAGCAGAACGGCTCCGAGACCGAGCCGATGCGGTTCATCCAGATGTGGATCATGCCCGCCGAGCGCGGCCTCCCCCCGAGCCTCGAGCAGCGGGTGTTCACGGCGGAGGATCGCACCGACCGGCTGCTCGAGGTGTTCTCCCCGGACGGCGGCGACTCGGTGAAGGTCCACCGTGACGCGTGGGTGTACGTCGCGCGGCTGAACCCCGCGACCCAGGTGTCGCATCCGTTCGATCGGGGGCGAGGCGGCTACCTCTACGTGATCGAGGGCTCGCTCCGGGCCGGCGGCGAGACCCTGTCCACCGGCGACGCCGCCAAGATCCGCGACCAAGACGACCTGGGGCTCGAGGCCGATGACACCACCGAGCTGATCCTGGTCGACGTCCCCGTCGACGGGTCCTAGTCGACCCTGCCCGTAGAGACCCGCATCCCCCGCTCGTACACCAGCACGCCGCCGAGGTACTGGCCGGTGGCGATGATCGCGTACCCGATCACTTCCAGGACCACCCACAGCAGCTCCGGCTCGGCCACGCCGCGGTTGCCCAGCCGAAGGACCAGGGTCGTCAGGAAGAACAGCGATGCCGTGACCTGCACCAGCAGGTGTTGGGTGGCCAGTCGGCGCTTCGACGACCCCTTGACCATCCCGAACCAGTCGATGAGACCGGTGACGACAAGGATAACCGTGGCCAGGGCCGCGCCGATCAGCAGGTAGATGTTGGCCTGCATGAGCCCGCCGTTCGGCTCGATCAGGGCCATCACGTCGAACACGATGACGGCCAGGTAGAACGCGATCGGGAAGTGCACGAACATCGGATGCGACGGGTGCCCGATCGGGTAGCCCTGGATCCACTCCTTCAGCGTCCAGGCCCGGTCCTCACGACGATTCCTCAAGCTGATCGGCATCACACCTCCTCGGACGGCGGAACCCCGGCCATCATCGGCCGGGGTCCTCGCGCCGTCAAACCGGACCGCTACGTGCCCTTCGGGTACGTTGCCTGGAGGTTCCGGGCAGCCTCGTCCACGTCGATCTCCGCCGCCTCGGCGGCGGCCTTCAGCTCACTCATCGTGATGTGCCGGCTGTCGCCGTGGTCGTCGTCGGGGATGCCGCACCCGCACGTGAGGCACATGCGCTCCTCCTTTCGGCTCGGTCCCTCGATTATCCCCCGGC
>JBQGDK010000268.1:0-3243 GCA_052039025.1 Actinomycetota bacterium | reverse complement strand
GCCGCCGGCTCGTCGAACCGGTCCACGGCGTCCTCCAGCCGCTCGGCCAGCTCCTCGAGGACCGGCTCGGCGGGACGCTCGGAGGCACCCTGCCGGATCTCCTCGGCGGCGACCCTGGCGGCCTGGGCCGCCGACACACCCTGGGCCATGAGGGCCTTCATCCGCCGGACCCGGGCCTCATCGGTGGGGCCGTAGAGCCGGAATCGCCCCGCCGAGCGGGCCGGCTGGAGCACGCCGTACCGCCGCTCCCACGCTCGCAGGAGCTCGGGGGTGGTCCCGGTCCTTCGGGCCAGCTCGCCGATCCGGAGGTACTCGTCCATGGCCCGAGAGTGTACAGGGTTCTGGAGAAAGTTCCACAATCCCTTGACACCTCGGCCCCCACACCTTGTACAGTATCCCTCGACAGAAACTGTACATGCGGGAAGGAGGTGTACCGAGATGAGAACAGCGGATGTCCTGGCCGCGATCCTGGTGGTCGTCGGGGCCCTGAACTGGGGGCTCGTGGCGATCGCAGAGTTCGACCTGGTGGCCGCGGTGTTCGGCCTCGACTTCGGCGAGACGAACGCGATCACCAGGGTGGTGTACGGGCTGGTGGGGCTGTCGGGCCTGTACCTGGCGGCACGGGTGCCGGCGCTGGTCCGGAGCGGCGAGTCCCGGCGCTCCTACGCCACCACCTGACCCTTCCGACGTGAGAGAGGAGAGCGATGACCAAGCGAATCAAGCTCCTGCTGGTGGCGGGGTCCATGCTCGGCGTGATGGCCGCGCCCGGGATCGCCGCCGCCGCCCCGGCCGACGGGCAGTGCGTGTCGAACGGGGTGAAGGTGCTCCGGTCCGCGATCCCGACCGTGGCCCCCGGCGGCGGGGTCTCCGGGATCATCCAGTCCCACGCGTTCGACCCGGGCGCCTGGGCCTGGTGCCAGAGCTAACGATCGCGAGAGAGCAGGCCGAGAGGGGCGGCTCCCCCAAGCCGCCCCTCTCGCCTATGTGCCCACGGGCTCGATGTGCCAGGGCTCGTGGGGAACCGGGAACTCCAGGCCGCACGTCGGCCCCACGGCGTGTGCGGCGCCCTCGGCCTGCGCGGACGGGAAGCCGAGGTCCGCGGCCAGCCCGACCTCGTGGTTCGAGGCGCCGGGCGGCGCAGCGAGATCAGGTTTGGCCTCGTACAGCGCAGCCTGGTGGGCTCGGGTGCGGAAGCCCGACACGATCCACAGGCCCTCCACGGCCTCGAACATGCACGAGAGGCGGATCGCGAAGAAGGGCTGGAGGCCCTCGGTCCCCGTCGGCGCGGCGACGACCGCCCGGGCCGAGGCTCGAACCGTCCGCGTCTGCCGTAGCAACGGAAGCTCCACCTCCACCTCGACCGTGACCACGGCTTCGGCACCGCCGGGTTCACAGCGACACGCGACCAGCCGGCCGCCGTTGCGTTCGGCGAGGTCGCCGGCCACGGCCTCGGGTGGGACGCCCGAGGAGACTCGGAGCTGCTCCTGGGCGGCGCCCAGCGCGGCGGCATCGGCCGCGGCCTGGGCCCGAGCCCGTGCCGCCACGACGCGGGTGAGGTCGGCGGAGAACGCGGCGAGGATCCCGGCGAGCGCCAGGGCTCCCACCACGATGATCGAGGCGCTCCCGCGCTCGCTCACGGGCTCCAGCCGTCGGTCTCCTGGCGCATCGTGGCCTCGGAGGCGACCACGACCTCGTCGGGAAACAGCCACTCGACGAACGGAACGAGGACGGGCGCCCGGTAGGTCACCCTGACCGTCACCGGATCGCCCAGCTGCCCGCTCCGCTCGATCGCCACCTCGGTCCGAAGGGGGGACAGCCCGCCCCCGCCGCGGAGCGCCGCGTCCCTGATCCGGCCCTGATCGATCGAGACCGCGGCCTCACGGGCCCCCTCCCTGGCCGCACCGATCACGACGAGGGCGTCGCGGGCCAGGAGCCCGACCTGGACCAGCGCCAGCGCCACCATCAGCGCGAGCGGCAGGACCAGCGCGAGCTCGACCGCCGCGCTCCCCCGCGGCCCTCGCACCGCTACTGCGACTCGCCGACGATCCGATCGATGATCGAGTCGAAGAACGCCGGCAGCCTCCCGGAAGACCGGGCCCAGGCCAGTAGGACGACGGCGATCGCCGCGGCGGCCAGGATGACCAGCGCGTATTCGGCGGTGGTCTGACCCCGCTCCGAATGAAGCCTCGACTGCAGGAACGCCGCGATCCGCATCACACCTCCTTCACGGCAAGCCGCTCGTGGCCACCAGCAAGGCAGGGACCACGGCAGCGATGACGAACGCGGGGAGGATGAGGAACACGAGAGGGAAGAGCATCGCGACCGGCGCCCTGCGGGCCCGCTCCTCACGGCGGGCGGCCCGCTCGGCACGGACCTCGCGGGCGAGCTCGCGCAGCTGGTCCGCCACCGGCGTGCCCAATCGCTCGCTCCGGTCCAGCGTGATCGCCAGGCGACGCACCTCGGGCAGACCGGTTCGATCCGCCACCCGGCGGATCACATCGCGCCACGGCCGGCCGAGCGAAACCGCGTGTCGGGCTCGGGCCACCTCTTCGCCCAGCGGTCCGCCCAGCGCGTCGGGCGCCCGCTCCAGAGCCAGTCGAGGGGTGAGCCCCGCGCTGACCGACACGGCCACGAGGTCCAGGAGATCCGCCACCGAAGCCGAGGCTCGCTCGCGGAGCGCCCGCGCCCGCCTGCCCAGGAGGAAGTCCGGCAGGGCGAACGACCCCCCGAGCATCGCCAGCCCGAGCGCAGCGCCGCCGAGCCCCCCCGGACGGAGGACCATCCAAACCCCCCCGCCGATCACCGCGGCGCACACCTTTCGACCGAGGACCCGGTCCACGTCCCCGGCCGCATCCCCCGCCGCATCGAGCCGGGCCGCGATGGCGGCCCGGAGCCGAGGACTCCGGATGCGTCGACCCAGCCGGCCCAACGGCGACGGTCGTGGCCCCTCGGGCAGGCGACGCCTCAGCCGGACGTCCCGGCGCAGCAGCACGGCGCCGGCGAGGCACCACGCGGCGCCGACGAGGGCCCCGGCAGTGAGCCAGATCACCGAGATCCCTCCGCGCGCCCCACGATACGCCGGATCCACAGGAACCCCGAGGCGTCGAGGAGCGCTCCGAGCAGGAGCAGGCTTGCCCCGAGCGGCGTCCGGTAGAACGCGCCGAGGCCGTCCCCACCGGTCCCCGAGAGGAGGGCGACGAAGGCGACGGGGAGAGCGGCGAGGACGGCCCCGGACGCGCGTCC
>JBQGDK010000267.1:0-2653 GCA_052039025.1 Actinomycetota bacterium | reverse complement strand
AGCCGGACCCTAGACCGAGAACGACTCGCCGCAGGCGCACTCGTGGGCGGCGTTCGGGTTGCGGACCTTCAGCCCGCCCCCGAGGAGCGCGTCGGAGAAGTCGAGGGTCGAGCCTCGTACGAGGGGAGCGCTGCGAGCGTCCACCAGGACACGGACCCCGTGGCGCTCAATCACCAGGTCGTCCTCGGCCGGAGCATCCTCGAGCGACAGGCGGTAGGAGAAGCCGTCGCAGCCTCCGGCCACCACCCGGAGCCGCAGGATGGGATCCGGGTGGCCTTCGCGGTCGGCCAGTGCGCGAACGCGCGTGGCGGCGCCCTCGGTGACCTCGAGCACGTCGGAGACCTGAACCATCCGCTCCATGGTACCAGGGCGTCGGGGCCCGCCATCGAGCCTGTATCCTCCGCCCGTGACCCGGCTGGCCCGCACCTGCGCCCTGTTCCTCGTCCTCGGCGCGTCGGCGGAGGCCGCGCCGGTCGCCGCCACGACCTCGGACCCGGTCACGGGCGAGCGGGGAGCCCGGGCCCGAGGAGACGATCTCGACGGGCGCCGGCTGGCCGGGCGCCGCCGGCCGCTCACGGCGCCCTCGGTCACGCCCCGGGCGGCGCTGGCGCCCTCGCCTGAGGCCTCGTTCCTGGGCATCCCCGGGAGGGGCGACATCGCCCCCTCCGACACGACCGGCGCCGCGGGGACCTCTCGCGTGGTGACCGCCGTGAACATCGAGTACGCGGTGTGGGACAAGGCCGCGGCGGCCGTCCCCGCCTCGGCGCCGGCCCCGCTCCTGGCCGGCACGCTCAGGTCGCTGGCGCCGCGCCTGCCCGGAGGCGCGTTCGTGTTCGACCCGAAGGTCGTGTACGACCCGTTCCGGGGACGGTTCGTGATCGCGGTCCTGGCCGGGCACGGCCCGCCGTTCACCCCCGGGTCCCGGAGATCGTGGATCGTGGTGGTGGCGATCCCCGAGGCCACCGCGACGGACCCCGGCACGTGGTGCCGGCGGGTCCTCCGCGGGGACCGGGTGCGCGGGGACGGCGAGCAGTTCGCGGACTACCCGGGGCTGGGCCTGGACAAGAAGCGGATCTACATCACCACGAACCAGTTCGGCTTCGGCGGGGGACATCGCTTCGACTACGCCCAGATCCTGGCGATCACGAAGTCGAGCCTGTACCGGTGTGGGAAGCGGCCCCGCATCGACGTCTTCGCCGGCGGGGACACCCGCGATCCCGGCGGCGGCCGGGCCTTCACGATCCAGCCGGCCATCACCGAGACGGACACCGGGGCGAACCCGCCCGAGTACCTGGTGAGCTTCCAGGACCGGTCGTGCGGGCCGGCGTGCGGAAAGCGTCTCACGGTGTGGCGGATCAAGGCCCGCCGCGGGAAGGGCCTCCGGCTGACCTCGGACGCGGTGGGCGTGGGCAGGACCCGGCTGGCGCCCCTCGGGACCCAGAAGGACGGATCGCCGTCCTGCGCGCCGATCGCCCACTGCTGGGACGCCGGCGATCTCCGCCTGGTCACGGCGTTCTTCGACGCCGACCGGGGGCGTCTGTACACCGGGCACGCGGTCCGGGCCGATGTGGCTCCCGGCGACGGGTACCTCGAGTCGGCGGTGAACTGGTACGAGATCGACCCGAGCCCGATACGGCGGGCCAGGGTCACGCGGCGGGGCACGCTGGGAGATTCCCGCCTGGACTCCGGGTGGCCAGCGATGGCCACCGACGGCGCCGGGAACCTCGTCGTCACGTACAGCAGGGCCGGCGCGCCGCTGCCGGGTGAGTACCTGTCGGCCGTGGCGGCCACGATCCCCCCCGGCGCCGTGGTCCCGGACGGCGTGACCGTCCTGACCCCCGGGGAGGCCGCATACATCGCGACGCCGGGACGACCCCAGCGCTGGGGCGATTTCGCCGCCGCCAACCGCGATCCCGTCGATCCCTCGGACGTCTGGCTCGTGGCCCAGTACGCGAAGGCCGACGGCGACGGACCGCCGACGCGTCTCTGGCAGCAGGTCGTCCACCGCGTCTCGTTCGGCTGACCTCCGCCTACCATGGTCCGGTGAGCGAGCTCGCTCGAGCCCTGCGGGGCGCACTCGGACCCGTCGACGCCGATCCCCCCGCGTGGCCGGATCGCCCTGCGGCAGTGGTCGTCCCGGTCCTCGACCTCCCCGAGCCGGCCCTGCTGTTCACGGTCCGCTCGATGCAGGTCCGCGACCACAAGGGGGAGATCTCGTTCCCGGGCGGGGTTCGGCACCGAGAGGACGCCAGCCTCCTGCACACGGCCCTACGGGAGACCGAGGAGGAGCTGGGGATCGCCCCGGACCGGATCGAGGTCCTGGGCTCGCTCCCGCCGACGCAGACCGTGGTCTCGGGCTTCCTGATCGTGCCGTTCGTCGGGATCCTGGCCGAGCGCCCGGAGATGACACCGAGCCCGATCGAGATCGACGAGGTGCTGGAGCTGGAGATCCGCCGTCTGGCAGCGGTCGAGCGCGAGGCGGGGGCGGATCATGAGGGGGAGCGGAGGACCTGGTTCGCCTACGAGGTCGACGGGAACACGGTGTGGGGCGCCACCGGACGGATCGTCCGCTCGTTCCTCGAGGCGCTCCGCAGCGGAGGATGGTCGAAGGAGGGATGAGGCCATGCAGAGGTGGGAGTACGTCACGGTGCCG
>JBQGDK010000266.1:0-6435 GCA_052039025.1 Actinomycetota bacterium | reverse complement strand
TGCGGCTTCCCCGAGCTCGGCGTGCAGGGCGCCGTCCACAACACCGCGTGCGTGATCGATCGCGACGGTCAGGTCCTGGGCGGATACCGGAAGACCCACCTCTTCGCCGACGAGCCGCAGGCGTTCTCGGCGGGCGAGCGGCTCGAGGTGTTCGACACCTCCGAGGGCCCGATCGGACCGCTCATCTGCTACGACCTGGAGTTCCCCGAGCCGGCCAGGGCCCTCGCCCTTGGTGGCGCCCGGATCGTCATGGTCTCGACCGCGAACATGGAGCCGTACCAGGAAAGCCAGGAGGTGTACGTGCGGGCCCGGGCCCTCGAGAACGGGATCTTCGTTGCGGTGGCGAACACGATCGGCCAGGACGCCCGGTACCGCTACTTCGGGCACAGCGCCGTGGCCGATCCGGCGGGGCGCCTCCTGGTGAAAGCCGGCGGGGACGAGGAGATCGTGGTCGCCGACCTCGACCTCGCCGCGGCGGCGGAGGCTCAGCGGTCATCGCCGTACCTGGACCGCCGTCGTCCCTCCCTCTACGAGATGTTGACCCGCTCGTAGCGTCCCCGAGTCACACGCCGGGGCGACGCCTACCCGGCCTGCTTCCCTCCCGTGGCCCAGCCGCCGAGGACGTGAAGGATCATGTAGCCGGCGAGCCGCATCGAGATCATCGCCGGATGATCGTACGCGGGGATCAGCTCGACGAGATCGAGCGCCGCGGGCCGCCTGGACCCGATCAGCTCGCACGCCCGAAGCATCTCCGGAGAAAGAAGCCCTCCGGGCTCCGGGGCGTCGGTCCCCGGCATCGCGGAGGCGTCGACGACGTCAGAGTCGAGGCTGCAGTAGAAGGCGTCGGTCCCGTTCGTGACGATGTCGAGGGCCTCGTTGACCACGACCTCCAGCCCCCGCTCCTGGATCTCGCGCATGCGGTACACGCGGATCTGGTGCTCTTCGACGAAGTCCCACTGTTCCGGTGGGTTCAGGGCGCCGCGAGCGCCGACGATGGCGACGTTCCTCGTGTCGACGTTGTCGAGCTCGATCATCCGCGCGACGTGCGACCAGTTGGTGAACCGCTCGCCGGCGAAGTGGGGCTGGCAGTCGATGTGCGCGTCGAAGTGGATGTAGCCGAGTTTCCCCGAGACGTGGCGTGACAGGGCCGCCCCGATCGGGATGGGGATCGAGTGGTCCCCCCCGATGCAGATCGGCATGGCCTCGGCCTTCAGGATCTCGTCCACGTACCGCTCGATGTAGCTCCGGCTGCGTGCGGCGTCCGCGGGGATCATCGGCACGTCCCCCACGTCCGCCAGATGGAACTCGTCGAACACGTTGATGTCGAAATCGCCCAGGTAGGGGAGGTACATCTCGGAGATGTACCGGAGCGCCCTGGGTGCATGGCTGGACCCCGACCGATACACGGTCGCCTGGTCGTAGGGAACCCCCAAGAACGCGGCCTTCGCGCCCATGTCCCGGAGACGGCCGGCGTCGCACGGGATCCACGGCGCTCCCATGAACGACGGGAAGTTCGACTGCGGTAGTCCAGGGCCCTCGCCCTCGACGGCGGCGTAGGGTTCGCGTGACACGGAACACTCCTTTCTCGACTCGCGGCCGGTCAGGCCGAGACGAACTGATGGCCGATCACCTTCCGATCGGTCACTTGGACGATGACTCCTTTCAGGACGCCCACGTTGTACTCACTGCCCGGATTCAGCGCGAGGGAGGAGCCGATGCGAGCGGACCCCCTCGACTCGTGGATGTGGCCGTGGAGGGAGAGGACGGGACCGTACCGCTCGATCGCGGCTCGGACGGCGTGGCTCCCGACCGGGATCATGCGGGCGTTGGCGCCGCCCGCGAGCGAGAGGTCCTCCCTCAGCTCGGGGGCGCTGTCCAGGCCCGTGTCGTACGGAGGGGGGTGCAGGTTGAAGATCGCGGGCTTGGTACCGTCTAGCCGCTCCGCGAGGTGCTCGATCCGCTTCTCCAGCTGCCCCTCGCTCAGCTCGCGGGGGCTGTTCCACGGCGTCGGGTTGGAGTATCCGAGGGAGAGGACCTCGTACGCGCCCCACTGGAGGATCTGCTCGTCGCAGTTGTCGATCGAGGTCGCCTGCGTCAAGAGGTCGCCGATGAAGTCCTGGTCGTCGTTCCCCGGCATGGCCAGGCAGGGGATCCCCGACTCCTTCAGCCTCCGATCGGCGATCTCCATCCACCGCTCGGTGTCACGTCGCATCACCTGGTCGAAGCGGCGGTGGCGAAGGTCCTCGTCCCGTTCCATGGCGATGACCTCATCGAGCTCGCACCGGTAGGGATAGAAACCGTTGAACCGGACCTGCTTCTCGAACTCGTCCAGGTCCTCCGCCGAGCGAAGCACCGATCTGCGGCCGAGGAGCTCGGCTTCCCAGGCCCCGTCGCCGGTCCGGACGATCGGGATCATGGCCTTGCCGGTGAGGTCGCCCCCCATGATCAGGAGGTCGACCTCGTAGTAGGTGGCCGCGTTGAGGAACTTCCCCCAGCACTTCTCCGACCCGTGGATGTCCGCCGCGTAGAAGATCCGCAGCCTCGGTTCCTTCTCCCTCCTACGGAAGAGCGGCAATCAGCTTCACCACCTTGGCCGGAGGCCGTCGTCCGGTCGCGCCGGGGATGCTACGACCTTCCGGGCGACGCTCGGTCCCTCCCCGCCGCCCCCGGTCCGAACGGAGCATCGGGGCCGGGGGCGGGCGGCTCGGGTGTCGCTCACTCCGGCGGGACCTCACGGTACGCCAGCTCGATGTCCACCCCACGGGCGCGCTGGATCGCCCGGATGATGTAGTAGAGCGGGAGCCCGGCCAGGAAGATCCCCGCGCCGAGGAGCACCCGGTTCGTGTTCAGGTCCCAGTGCGTTCCGGAGTTCGGGTCCAGAAGCAGGATCGCCATCGCCCCGCCCATCGTCAGCAGGCTGAGCACGCCCACGAGGGAGATGACGGGGACACCGCCGATCCGTCGGTTGTACGGGGAGGCCTCGAAGACCTCGGGCTTCCGGTAGGGGAAGAGGATCCCGGCGACCGCCACCGTCAGGTAGGTCAACGCGAGACCGAACAGCCCGACCAGGAACGTGAGCTGCGGGTTCAACGAGATGATCACCACGCTGATGATCCCGAGCACGGTGATGACCATGACCGCGACGACCGGGGAGTGCGTCCTCGGGTTCACCTCGGCCACCCTCTCCGGCAGCAGACGATCGAACGACCAGGCGAAGATGTTCCGGCTGAGCTGGAGCATCGTCTGCGGCACGAAGATGATCAGCATCGCGGTGAAGCCGAGGATGATGATGCTACCGATGATCCAGTTGCCCGAGGTGATTGCCGCCACCTCGGTGTACAGGGGCGTGAAGGCGAGCCCGTAGGAGGCGGGGTCGGCCAGGCCGAGACCGGCCAGCATGTCGCGCCCGGCCGACTGCAAGAAGGCGAACGCCGCCAGCAGCAGGCAGACCGCCGCCACGGCGTGGGCCCCGGGGATCGACAGGAGGTTCGATCGCTTCCCGCGCTTGATCTCACCGCCGAAATACACCGACTGGAAGATGAAGGCCAGCGTGTAGAAGGGGAGCGTCACCATCAGGACCGACTGGGTGAAGCTGAACGGCGCGGCGCCCGTGCCGGCGTCCGCCTCGAGCACGATCTGCGAGGCGCCCGCGGGCCCGCCGAGCGAGGTCACGTACTCGTCGAACCTGGTCTGGACCGTCTCCCGGCCGGCCACCAGCATGATGATGATCGGGACGATGATCGCCCCGAGGAACCACACGATGAACGCCCATCGCTGCAGGCGAAGGAAGGTCCGCATCCCCCGTCCGAAGGCGAGGAGCACGGCCCCGAGGAGCACCACGATGATGCCCACCGTCATCGTGCCCGCCCGGGAGACCAGCCAGTCCGCGGCGTCCAGCAGACCGGGCGACTCGAAGCGGGCGGCCCACAGCCGGAGGAGCGGGGAGATCCCGTACGCCGTGGTGAACGCGGCGTACAAGCCGATGAAGAACGTGATCCAGAAGTTCCAGCTGAGGTTGCTCATCAGGCCGACCGGCGGGGCCACGGCTCGCGTGATCCACGTGTAGTCGCCACCGGAGCGGGGGATCGAGCTGCTCATCATGGCGTAGAGGAAGCCCGTACTGACCGTGAGCACGAACGCCAGGATGACCGCGAGGTAGAGGTTGCCTCCCGTGTAGAACGCGGGCCCGAAGAGGAGCAGGAACGCGACGGCCAAGGGGATCGAGGCCCAGATCATGTTGTACATCGCCGCGTCCAGCCACGAGACCTCGCGCACGAGGCCCGTGGCATCCCTGACGAAGATCCGTGTCTTCCCGGCCGCCGTGTCAGACGTGCTGGCCATGTTCCACCTCCCTGGGTCGACGACCCCGCCCGATCAGGGGCGTGAGGTCAGCCGTGATCGGCCACCATCCCTACCAAGGGCGGTCCCGTCCCGCGAAGACGCCCTCCGAGATCGAACCTCCTCGCTCCTCCTCGTCCCCCCTTTCTCGGGCCAGCCGTTCATAGACCTCGGGCCGCCGTCTGGCCATGTAGGAGAGCTCCGGGTCGGCGGACCCCCCGGCCTCGATGTCGGCCACGAGGAGCTCGGTGCTCCCTCCGGCCTGAGCGACCACTTCACCCCGGGCGTTGGCGACCAGGCTCCGGCCGAAGTACGTCCACGAGCTCTCGATGCCCACCCGGTTGCACAGGGCCACCGGGAGCTCGTTCTCCAACGCCCGCGTCGGGAAGATCAGGTCCTGGTCTCGCTCGTAGGGCGACATGTTCGTGGCCGCCACGGCCAGCACCTCGGCTCCGGCCAGCCGGGCGAGCCGGGCCATCTCCGGGAACTCGGCGTCGTAGCAGATCGAGATCCCGACGAGGTAGCCGTTCACCTCCAGGATGGCGGCGTCCTGGGCCCCGGGCTCCCACCAGTCCCGCTCGGGCCCGAAGAGGTGCACCTTCCGGTAGACCGTGGCTCGCCCGCCCGGCGCGACGGCGATGGCGGCGTTGGCGTGCCCGCGTCCATCCACCGGGTAGGGCCCGCCGACGACCACGGCCACCCCGGATCGATCGGCCGCCTCGGCCAACGCCGGGACCGCCTCGGATGAGATCCGTTCCCCCAGGCTCGCCCGCTCGAGGGCCTCGGGAAGCGTCCATCCCGTGAGGCTCATCTCCGGCGTGACCAGGAGTCGCGCTCCGGCTCGGCCGGCTCGTTCGGCCCCGTCGAGGATCGTCCCCAGGTTGTCGTCCAGGCGGCCGCGCTCGGGAGCGAACTGGAGGAGGGCGATCCGGAGCCCGCCGGTCAGGGTTGCGTCGCGGTCCCGGCTCACCATCCCCACCGGATCGGGAGATCCTCGGTGAGGATCTCGACGCTGCCTCCGCCGTCGATCACCACCATGTCCTCGAACCCCGCGGCGTGGCCGTTTCGGCCAACCTGGATCTCGATGGACCAGACGGTGTTCCCCGTGACCGCGACGTCCTCATCCGGGGTTCCCCGGGCCAACCAGGGGTCATCGAACGCATGCCCGTCCTGGTGACCGAAGCACGGGAAGCTCGAGGCGAACGCGAGCTCGTCCGTGAAGCCGTTGTCGATGAGGTACCCCTTCCCGATGTCGAAGAGCTCGCCGGCGGTGATGCCGAGCTTCATGCGGGCGATCACTTCCCGGACGCAGCCTGCCGCGCCCTCGATGATCTCCTTCTGCCAGTCGGCGGGCCGGTCGCCGGCGACGCGGGTGCGCACGATGTCGTAGATGTAGCCGTTCGCGTAGCCGTAGTTGTCCGGGTGGACCAGGTCACCGGGTTCGTACCGGCGTTCGGAGTCCCGCTGGGGGAGGCGGGGCCACTGGAAGTGGCCGGAGCACGGGCCGGAGGCGAACGGGAGGTCCCAGCACACGACGTTCGGCACCATCGCGCCGTACGCCAGGGCGGCGGCCGCGCACTCGCCGTCGGTGGCTCCGACCTCGACCCGTTCCATCATGCGGGTCGTGATCTCGGCGCCGATCTTGGCGGAGTAGCGCAGCATCTCGAGCTCGGCATCGCTCTTCTGCATCCGAAGGCGCATCACCAGGTCGTCCTCGTCGTGGAACCGGGCCCCGGGGAGTTCGGAAGCGAGGTGGCGATACGCGGACGCCGGCATGGCCTCGAGCCCGACGAGACCGACGTCGCCCTCGTCCAGCCCGAGGCGGGAGGCCACCTCTACCACCCCGCGGTAGAGGTTCCGATCGGAGTGGACCCGATCGATCTGTACGAGGTCGTCTCGCCAGTCCGGGATGTCCACGCACAGCTCGGCGTCACCGTCGGCGGTGATCAGGACCGCCGATTGACCCCGGCCGCTCCACATCGGCTGCTTGTCGTTGATCCAAGGGAACGGCCCGTAGTGGTTCGTGAGGTAGAGCACATCGCCGAAGTTGTCGTAGGTGGCGCCCCCCCGCGACCACACGATGAGGCCCCGGTACCC
>JBQGDK010000265.1:0-9969 GCA_052039025.1 Actinomycetota bacterium | reverse complement strand
CCGGCCGCCGAGGCCGGGCTCCGGACCGGCGACGTGTTCGTCGAGGTCGACGGGCGGCCGGTGGGCTCGTACGAGGAGTTCAAGGAGCACGTGGACGCGAACGTTGGCCGCGAGATCGAGTTCGTGGTTCGGCGAGATGGCAGGCGGGTGACGCTCATGGCCACGCCGGTACTCTCGGAGGTGGAGGGAGAGCCGACCGGTCGGTTGGGGATCCTGCTGAGCCGGGAGTTCGTCGGACGGGAACGTTCCGGGCCGATCGAGGGCCTCGGAGACGCCGCCCTCGGCGTGGGAACGTTCACGGTGGAGTCGTTCCGGGCCATGGGTCGGGTCTTCGGGCCCGAGGGGCTCGGGCGGGTGACCGAAGTGCTGTTCGGCGACGAGCGGACCGTGGAGGACCCCGTCGGGATCGTGGGTGTGGCCCGGGTGGCGGGGCAGGCGGCCGAGGCGGGGCTCTTCGAGGCGTTCATCGAGCTGTTCGCCTTCTTCAACGTGTTCGTGGGGATCCTGAACCTCCTCCCGCTGCCACCGCTCGACGGCGGGCACCTGGCAGTGCTCGGATACGAGTCGATCACGGGCCGGCGGGTTGACCCCCGCCGTCTCGTCCCGCTGACCGCGCTCGTGGCGGGGTTCCTGATCCTGTTCACGATCGCCCTCACGTACCTCGACGTGTTCAGCCCGATCCCGAATCCGTTCCAGTAGCCGGCCGATAGACTGGATCCGTGCTGAGCGAGCGCCGGACGAGCCGGCGGATCAGGGTCGGCTGGATCGAGGTCGGCGGCGACGCCCCGATCCGCGTCCAGTCGATGACCACCACGAAGACCGCCGACGTGAACGCGACCCTCCAGCAGATGGCCGCCCTCGTCGCCGCGGGTTGCGAGATCGTCCGGGTGGCCGTGCCCCACTGGGAGGACGCTCGCGCCCTGAAGCAGATCGCCGAGCACGCCACGATCCCGGTGGTGGCCGACATCCACTTCCAGTGGAAGTACGCGATGGCCGCCCTCGAGGCGGGGATCCACGGGCTCCGGATCAACCCCGGGAACATCAAGTACCAGGACAAGGTGCGCCTGATCGCCCGGGAGGCGCAGGCCCGGAGCGTCCCGATCCGGATCGGCGTGAACGCCGGGTCCCTGGAGAAGGACCTCCTGGCGAAGCACGGCCGCCCGAGCGCGGAGGCGCTCGTGGAGTCGGCGCTGAACGAGGCCCGCATCCTCGAGGAAGAGGACTTCACCGACATCAAGATCTCGGTGAAGCACTCGAACCCGGCCGAGATGATCCGGGCGTACCGCCTGCTGGCGGAGCGGTGCGACTACCCGCTGCACCTCGGCGTCACCGAGGCCGGCCCCTCGCCGGCCGGCGCGGTGAAGTCGGCTGTTGGGATCGGCACCCTGCTCGCCGAGGGGATCGGCGACACGATCCGGGTCTCGCTCACCGACGACCCGGTGGAGGAGGTCAAGACCGGGATCTGGATCCTCCAGTCGCTGGGCCTCCGGCGGCGGGGCCTCGACCTCGTGGCGTGCCCTTCGTGCGGGCGGGCCGAGGTGGACGTGCTCGGCCTGACGAAGCAGGTGAACGAGGCGCTCGACCGCGAGGGCATCACCACGCCGATCCGTGTCGCGGTCATGGGCTGTGTGGTGAACGGGCCCGGGGAAGCCCGCGAGGCCGATCTCGGGATCGCCGCAGGGAAGGGCTACGGCCAGCTCATCGTGAAGGGGGAGGTACAGGAGCACCGCATCCCCGAAGACCGTTTCGTCGAGGCCCTGGTGGCCGAGGCGAAGAGGATGGCCGCCGAGGCCTGACGGGCCCTACGCCGCCGGCCCGGCCTCCACCGTGTCCGCCCCCGCCGACGCGAGCTGGTCGAACACGTAGTAGACGGCGATCAGGCCGTGGAGGGCCAGCGTGACGAAGGCGTTGGCGAAGGAGATCCCCACGGTGGCTGCGTACACCAGGATCCCCACGGCGAACCGGCGGGTCCGGCCCCGGGCCGCCTCGAGGTCGATGTGCGCGTGCACCAGGCGGGCGTCGCGGACGATCCAGCGCCACAGGAGGTTGAACGCGATCGCATTGCCGAGCATGTTCGCGCTGTACACGGCCGCCGCCACCTCCGCGTCGCCCGGGGTGTGGAGGTACTCGGCCAGGAGGGCGGTCGGGAACGGGAGCAGGGCCACGAACAGGAGCAGGAGGAGGTTCAGAAACAGCAGCGGGCGATCGACCCGGGCCACGAAGGCCATGAGCGCGTGGTGGTTCACCCACATGATGCCGATGATGGCGAACGACACGAGGTAGGCCGCGTAGCTCGGCCACTGGTCGAGGAGGGCTCGCCACAGCTCCCCCTCCGGAGCCTGCGGCACGTGGATCTCGATCACCAGGAGCGTGATGGCGATCGCGAACACCCCGTCGCTGAAGGCCTGGAGCCGTTCCGTGCTCACGCGACCCTTCAGTACGCCACGGCCCACGAGGCCTCGTCGACAGCCGGCTTGCCGCAGGCGATGCACGGGGCGTCGGGCGCGGAGGGCTCGAGGGGCAGGTAGCGGATCGTGGCCTTCGTGGCTGTCTTGACCCTCGCCTCGCACTCCTCGGACCCGCACCACCCCGTGAGCATGAAGCCGCCCGGTTCCGAGAGGAGCCCGGCCATCTCGTCGAGGTCGCGGGGTCGGAACGTGTGCTCGTCGCGAAAGGCTCGGGCCTCCTCGAAGAGGCCGAGCTGGCAGGCCTCCAGCGCCTGGCGGACCCGGTCGCCGAGCTTCGGCAGCGGGACCTCCTCCTTGTCACCGGTGAGCCGGGGGACCAGCATGGCCCGCTCGGCGTCGAGGTCCCGGGGCCCCAGCTCGATCCGGATCGGCACGCCGCGAAGCTCCCAGTGGTTGAACTTGTACCCGGGCCGGAGGTCGTCGCGGTCGTCGATCCGCACCCGCAGGCCATCGAGCTCCTCGGCCACCCGTGCGCAGGCCTCGAGGACACGTCCCCGCTCATCGTCGGTCCTGAAGATCGGCACGATCACGACGTGCACGGGCGCCAGCGCCGGCGGCAGGCGGAGACCGGTGTCGTCGCCGTGCGCCATGATCACGCCGCCGACCGCCCGGGTGCTGAGCCCCCACGAGGTGGCGTAGGCGAGCTCCTGCTCGCCCTTGCGGTTGAGGAACGACACACCGTAGGCCCTGGCGAAGTTCTGGCCGAGGTAGTGAGACGTGCATCCCTGGAGCGCCTTCCGGTCCCGCATCAGCGCCTCGAGCGTGTACGTCTCGACCGCGCCGGGGAACCGCTCCGAGGGCGATTTCCGGCCGGCGTGCACCGGCACCGCCATCACGTCCTCGTAGGCCTCGCGGTACACGTGATGCAGGATCTTCAGCGACTCGCCGATCGCCTCGTCGGCCGTCTCGTGCGCCGTGTGACCCTCCTGCCACAGGAACTCCGTGGTCCGGAGGAAGAGCCGGGGCCGCAGCTCCCACCGGACCACGTTCGCCCACTGGTTGTACAGGAGCGGCAGGTCCCGGTAGGACTGGACCCACCGCGCGTACGTGTCCCAGATGATCGTCTCCGAGGTCGGCCGGACGACCAGCGGCTCTCCGAGCTCCTCCCCGCCGGCGTGGGTGACGACGGCCACCTCGGGCGCGAACCCCTCCACGTGATCGGCCTCTCGCTCCAGGAGGCGGTAGGGGATGAACATCGGGAAGTACAGGTTCTGATGGCCGGTGGCCTTGATCCGGTCGTCGACGGCACGTTGGATCGCCTCCCAGATGGCGAACCCGTACGGGCGGATCACCATCGTGCCGCGGGCCAGCGACGGCTCTGCCAGCTCGGCCTGCTTCACGACCTCCTGGTACCAGCCGGGGAAGTCCTGGTCCTGCCGGGGGAGCGCCATGGCGAGCAGGATAGCGTGATACCGTCCGCCCATGGCCGTCAGGGTCTCCCAGGACGTGCGCCGGTTCGTGATGCTCCACGGGGACGTAGAGGCCGTGATCCAGCGGTGCGGCCTCAACACCTGGGACTGCGTGCTCATCGACGTCGACGGGAACTGGACCCGGGCCGTGTTCCCCTCCGCGGAGGTGGCCGAGGACGCCTGCCGCGACCTCGAGGTACCGGTCCACCGGGGCTGGGACGACCCCCGGATGGCCCGCCGGATGGGCCGCCGCGACCACTGGAACGACCCCGGCGGCCAGCGCCGGGCGCTGTAGCATCGACGCCGCGCTATACTGGGCAACGGAGACGAAGCTTCACCCGAGTGGGCGGGGGCCCACCTTTTTTTTGGGGGCGATGGACCTGGAGGCGCTGCTGGCGCCGGTGGTGGAGGCCGCCGGGATGAACCTCGTGGACGTCGAGATGGGCCGCGAGGGGAACCGGCGCGTCCTTCGGGTGACCGTGGACCGGGAGGGTGGCCTGGACCTCGACACGATCACCGAGGTGAGCGAGCGGCTGTCTCGCCGGCTGGACGTCGAGGGGTTCGACCCCGGGCCGTACTCGCTCGAGGTGAGCTCGCCGGGCGTGGAGCGTCCGCTCCGGACGCCCGCGGACTTCGCGGACCGCATCGGTCAGCGGGTCCGCGTGCGGGTCGCCGCCGGCGGCGGACGCGAGACGCTCACCGGGACGCTGCTGGAGGCCGGGGAGGACGCGGCCACGGTCGGCACGGAATCGGGGGAGCGGACGGTCCGGTACGCGGACATGGCCTCGGCCCGGCTGGTGGTGGACTGGGACGAGGAGCTGAAGAGGGCGAAGAGGAGCGAGCGGTGAAGGGCGAGGAGCTGGTCCAGGCGCTCCGGGAGCTGGAGCGCGAGAAGGGGATCACGTTCGAGACGATCCTGCGCGGTCTCGAGGAGGCCCTGGCCTCGGCATACAAGTCGGCCATGCACCTCCCCGAGGAGGAAGCCGAGCACGAGGACGTCCGGGTCATCCTCGATCCTCAGACCGGCCAGATGCGTGCGTTCCTCCAGCAGCTCGACGAGGACGGCAACGTTACCTCGGAGGAGGAGGTGGAGCTCACCGCGGACTTCACCGGCCGCATCGCCGCCCAGACCGCAAAGCAGGTGATCCTCCAGAAGCTGCGTGACGCCGAGCGGGAGATCACGTATGAGGAGTTCGCCGGCCGAGAGGGCGACGTCGTCACCGGCATCGTCCAGCAGGACTCGCACCGGTACGCGATCCTCGACCTCGGGAAGGTGGAGGCCCTCCTGCCGTTCCAGGAGAAGACGCCGTCGGAGTCCTACCGGCACGGCGAGCGCTTGAAGGCCTACATCGTCGAGGTCCGGCGGACCAGCAAGGGTCCCCAGATCGTGGTGTCCCGCACCCACCCGGAGCTGCTGAAGAAGCTGTTCGAGATGGAGGTGCCGGAGATCGCCGAGGGCATGGTGGAGATCAAGGCCGTGGCCCGGGAGCCGGGGCACCGGTCCAAGATCGCCGTGGTCTCGAACGAACCGGGCGTCGATCCCGTCGGGGCGTGCGTGGGCGCCAAGGGATCGCGCGTCCGCATGGTCGTGAACGAGCTTCGGGGCGAGAAGATCGACGTCGTGGAGTGGTCGGACGATCCTTCCCGGTTCGTGGCCAAGGCGCTGGCTCCCGCCTCGGTGAAGGAGGTTCGGATCGACGCCGACACCCAGACCGCGCTCGTGATCGTGCCCGACTACCAGCTGTCGTTGGCGATCGGCAAGGAGGGCCAGAACGCTCGGTTGGCGGCCCGGCTCACCGGATGGCGGATCGACATCAAGAGCGAATCCCAGGCCGCCGAGGAGCCGTCGCCCCCCCGTCCCCGGCCACAAGCAACGGAGCGCGCAGAGTCCCCCACTCCACCTGGTGAGGCCCCGGCTCCCCCTCTTGTGACCGAAGGTGAGGCCGACGCCTCCAGAGCGGGGGCGGATGGTGCAAGGTGCAAGGCCGTGCTGGCGAGCGGGGAGCGGTGCTCGAACCCGGCGAAGCCGGGGTCGGACTACTGCGGGATCCCGGCGCACCGGCGGCAGGTCGAGGGGGCGCCGGGCTGAGCGGGCCCGAGCGGTCGTGCGTTGCCTGTCGCACACGCCGCCCCAAGCGAGCCCTGATCCGCGTCGTGCGCGACCCCGGGGATGGGGCAGCCCTCGACGCGGCCGGCTCGGCACCCGGACGGGGCGCCTACGTGTGCCGGCGGCCGAGCTGCGCCCGGGCGGCGCCCCGGCTTCTGGGACGGGCCCTCCGGGTGAGCCTGGCCGCCCGTGATTTGGATACCCTACGGACGAGGATCGAGCGGGAGATCGAACGAGGATGAGGATCCACGAGCTCGCCAAGGAGCTCGGCGCGAAGAGCAAGGACCTGGTGGAGGCGCTGGCCCAGATGGGCTACGAGGGCCTCACCGCCTCCTCGAGCGTGCCCGGCGAGGCCGTGCCCCGGCTCCGCGCGTCCGGCGGGAAGGCCGTGCCCGCGGGGCGGCCGAAGGTGGTGACCGAGGAGCCGCTGCCCACTCGCCGGCGGCGGAAGCCGGCGAAGGAGGAGGAGGCGCCCCCGTCTGCGCCCAAGGCCCCCAGGGACGGGGAGGCGGCGCCGGCCCCCGTCGAGGAGGCACTCCCGCCGGCCGCCGCTGAGGCGGCCCCGGACGAGGCGGCCCGGCCATCGATCCGGGCGCCCCGGGGCATCATCCTGAAGGAGCTCGCGGAGCGGCTGAACGCCCAGCCCACCGACCTGATCAAGAAGATGCTCGAGCTCGGCGAGATGGTGACGATCACCCAGTCGCTGTCCGACGAGGCCGTCGAGCTGCTGGCCCGCGCCTTCGGGTTCGAGCCGGAGATCGTGGCCCCCGATGAGGACGGTGGGGAGGAGGTCGAGGAGGAGGAGATCGACCCGAGCCGTCTCCGCCCCCGTCCGCCCGTCGTCACCGTGATGGGACACGTCGACCACGGCAAGACGCTCCTGCTCGACGCGATCCGCCAGAGCGACGTCGTCTCGGGCGAGGCCGGCGGCATCACTCAGCACATCGGCGCGTACCAGGTCCGCCAGGACGGGAGCCAGGTCACGTTCATCGACACGCCGGGACACGAGGCGTTCACGGCGATGCGGGCCCGGGGGGCCCAGGTCACCGACATCGCCGTGCTGGTGGTGGCCGCGGACGATGGGGTGATGCCCCAGACCGTCGAGGCGATCGACCACGCCCGCGCGGCCGGGGTGCCGATTGTGGTGGCCGTCAACAAGGTCGACAGGCCCGAGGCCGACCCGATCCGGGTGCGGCAGCAGCTCGCGGAGCAGGGGATCCAGACCTCGGAGTGGGGCGGGGATTTCGAGTTCGTGGACGTGTCGGCGAAGACCGGGCAGGGTCTCGACAAGCTGCTGGAGACGATCCTCCTGGTCGCCGAGCTCCAGGAGCTGAAGGCCGACCCCGACCGGCCGGCCCGTGGCGTGGCCATCGAGGCCCACCTCGACAAGGGCCGGGGGCCGGTGGCCACGGTCCTCGTCCAGCGCGGCACGTTGCGTGTCGGCGACGCGATCGTGTGCGGCGCCGCCCACGGCAGGGCCAGGGCCATGCTCGACGAGAACGGGCAGCCGGTCGAGGAGGCCCCGCCGGGCCGCCCGGTCCAGGTGCTGGGGTGGTCGAGGGTGCCGGAGGCCGGCGACGACCTCCGCGTCGTCGAGAACGAGAAGGAAGCCCGCCACATCGCCCAGGAGCGGGAGGCTCGGATCCGAGCCGCCGAGCTCGTCGCGGCCCGGCCGACGGTCCGCCTCGAGGAGGTCATGGCGTCGGTTCGGGAGGGCGAGGCCGCCGAGCTCCGGATCATCCTCAAGGCTGACGCCCAGGGCTCTGTGGAGGCCCTGGCCGAGGCCCTGGAGAAGCTGTCGACGGCCGAGGTCGCGGTGCGGATCCTCCGCCAGGGGGTGGGGGCCGTGACCGAGGACGATGTCAACCTGGCCCTGGCTTCCGAGGGCGTCGTGATCGGCTTCAGCGTGCGGCCCGATCCCGGTGCCCGCGAGCTGGCCGAGCGCGAGGGGGTCGACATCCGCCTCCACCGGGTCATCTACCAGGCCGTCGACGAGGTGAAGCAGGCGCTGTCCGGGCTCTTGGCGCCCGAGGAGCAGGAGGTCGAGCTCGGGCGGGCCGAGGTCCGGGCGACGTTCCGAGTCCCCCGGCTGGGCGTGGTGGCGGGGTGTTACGTCACGCAGGGCACGATCACCCGGGGATCCCGGATCCGGCTGGTGCGCGACGGGGCAGTGGTGTACGACGGACGGGTGGCCTCGCTGCGCCGGTTCAAAGACGACGTGCGCGAGGTTCAGGAGGGCTTCGAGTGCGGCATCGGCCTCGAGAACTTCCAGGACGTGAAGGAGGGCGACGTCCTGGAGACCTACGAGGTCCGTGAGATCGCCCGTAGCCTGTAGCGGCAATGCTGGTGGCGCTGTCGGCGTTCGACATCCGCATCCCCGGGGCGTCGTCGCTGAAGGAGAAGCGGCACGTGGTGAAGCGGCTGAGCCAGGGGATCCGCCACCGGTTCAACGTGGCCGTGGCCGAGGTGGACCACCTCGATCAGTGGCAGCGGGCCAGGCTGGGGATCTCGGCGGTTTCCTCGCAGGCATTTCAGCTCCGCAAGGTGATGCACGAGGTCGAGCGGTACGTGTCGAGGGACCCGACCGTGGAGATCATCGACCACACGATGACCCTGCACGGGGAGGACGATTGACGTGCCCGAGGGGAAGCGACCCGATCGCGTCTCAGAGGAGTTCCGCGAGGTGCTGGCGGAGGAGATCCCGAGGCTGAAGGACCCGCGTGTCGGCTTCGTCACGGTGACCGGCGTCCGCGTCACGCCGGATCTCCGTCGGGCCAGGGTCTTCTACACGGCGATGGGCGACGAGGCCCAGCGGAAGGCCACCCGGGCCGGGCTCCGGTCGGCCCGAGGCCATCTGCGGGCGGTGCTGGGGCACGAGGTCCGGCTGAAGTTCCTTCCCGAGCTCGAGTTCGAGGAGGACGCCACCGGCTTGCGGGCGGAGCGGGTCGACGAGCTGCTGCGCCAGATCCACGAGGAGGGATCCGATGCTGAGCAGTGAGGTCCTCGACGAGGCGGCCCGGGTGCTGGACGGCGCGGAGTCCGTGACGCTGGTCTGCCACGTCAACCCAGACCCCGACGCGATGGGTTCGATGCTCGGCCTGGCGGCGTTCCTTGCACACCGAGGAGCGACCGTCCAGGCGGCCTCCCCGAACCCGCCGGACGAGCTCCCCCGGTGGGTCGAGGCGCTGCCCGGCGGCGAGCACCTCGTCCATCCGCGCGACCTGCAAAAGAGGCCGGAGATCCTGGTGACCCTCGACGCGGCCGACGTCGATCGCCTCGACGGCCTCTCCCATCTCGTGGCCCGGGCCCGGCACGTCGTCTGCGTCGATCACCACCGGACGAACCCCGGGTTCGGCACCGTGAACCTGGTCGACCCCCAGGCATCGGCCACCGCCGAGCTCGTGTTCCGGCTGATCGAGCGGATGGGCGGGGACCTCACGCCCGAGGTAGCAGCGTGCCTGTACGCGGGCGTGGTCACGGATACCGGGCGCTTCCAGTTCGAGAACGCCTCACCCGAGGTCCTCCGGCTGGCGGCCCGGCTCCGAGAGGAGGCCTTCGACCACGCCCGTCTGGCCCAGGCCCTGTACGCGGACGGCAGCGTGCCGTACCTGCACCTCCTGGGGCGGCTGCTCGACCGCGTCCGGCTCGTGCCGGAGGCGAACCTCGTGTGGACGTACCTCGTGCGGACGGACCTGGAACCGGGCGGGGTCCCGATCCACGAGACCGATGACCTGATCGACGTCGTTCGCACGGCCAGGGAGGCCGACGTGGCGGCCGTGCTGAAGGAGCAGGTCGCCGGGGGATTCAAGGTCTCCCTCCGGTCCCGGGGCGATACCGACGTGTCGGCCGTGGCCGAGCGGTTCGGCGGCGGCGGGCACCGGCTGGCCGCGGGGTACACGGCGACCGGATCGCTCGAGGAGGCGATCGGGGCGCTCGTCCAGGCCCTCTTCGCAGCGGCGGCCTCGCCCTAGCGCCTTGACTCCCA
>JBQGDK010000264.1:0-4404 GCA_052039025.1 Actinomycetota bacterium | reverse complement strand
TACCTCGAGCAGTCCACGCGGTACGTGCCCTACGACGATCGCCCCGGGGGCCGGTGGCGCTACCTGGTCCCCCCCGAGGTGGAGGCGGCCGGCCTGTCAGCACGTTACCGGGAGACGCTCGACCGCGCCTTCGAGACCTACGAGCGCTGGCTCGAGCCGATGCAGGCCTTCTATCGCGAGGCGTTCCCGAAGGACCGGGCCGACTCCGACTTCGTGTACCGGATGACGATCCGGGCCAAGGCCTGCGACGCGCTCCGGGGCCTCCTCCCCGCGGCCACGCGATCGAACATCGGCATCTACTCGACCGGCCAATCGTACGAGCAGCTGATCCTGCGGATGCGGGCCCACCCGCTCGAGGAGGTCCGCGCGTTCGCCGACCTCATACTCGTCGAGCTGCGGAAGGTGATCCCGGCGTTCCTCCGACGGGTCGACGTCCCCGACCGGGGCGTGGCCTGGTCGAGCTACCTCCGGGCCACGCGCGAGGCGACCGAGGCCGTCGCCGCGGAGGTGCTGGAGGGCCTCGAGCCCGAGCCCCGCCCTGAGGTCGTGCTCTCGGACTTCGACCCCGACGGCGAGACCAAGGTGGTGGCCGCGGCCCTGTACGCGGCCGGGGATCTGCCCGACGACCAGCTGCTGGAGGCCGCGGCGCGGATGTCCGTGGAGGACCGGCTGCGCGTCCTGCGCACGTACGTCGGCGAGCGGGGCAATCGGCGTCACCGTCCCGGCCGGGCGTTCGAGCGAACCTCCTACCGGTTCGACGTCCTCTGCGACTACGGCGCGTTCCGGGACCTCCAGCGGCACCGACCGCTGACGATCGACTGGCAGCGGCTCTCCCCGCGCCACGGCTACGAGATGCCGCCCGAGATCGTCGAGGCCGGCGCCCACGCCGACTGGGCCCGGACCATGCGGGAGTCCGAGGAGCTGTGGTCGGCGATGGCCGGGCTGGGGCAGGCCGCGCAGTACGGGGTGGCCATGGCTTACCGGATCCGCTTCGTCATGCACATGAACGCCCGAGAAGCCATGCACGTGATCGAGCTCCGCACGACCCCGCAGGGGCATCCCGTGTACCGGCGGGTCGGCCAGGAGATGCACCGGCTGATCGCCGAGGAGGCCGGCCATCGAGCCGTCGCCGAGGCCGTGCGGTTCGCAGACCACTCCAGGGTCGGGCTGGAGCGGCTCGACGCCGAGCGTCGGTCCGACGCGCGGCGACGTGCCGTGGGGACCGCGTGAGCCGGCAGGTCGCCCTGCTCCTGGCGCTGGGGGCGGTGGCCGCAGCCGCTGCCCTCGTATCGTTCGGCTCGTGGATCCTGCTGCGGCGCCACGGACGCGGTGACGACGCCCACGAGGGCGAGGACGAGCCGGCAACTTGACTCCGGCTCGAGGCTGGGTTGAACTGGTGACCCTTCGACCCAGGAGGTCTCGATGAAGCGGATCCTGTCGTCACCGTTCTTCCTGGTGGCGGCGTTGGCGTTCCTGCTGCCGTTCTTCTCGGTGCAGTGCGCCGGCGGCACCGACCTCGGCGATCTGGGCATCCCGGAGACGGAACAAGCCGACTTCCCCGAGGTGACCGGGGTCGATCTGATCACCGCCGACGCGGAAGACGAGTTGGAGTCGATCGGTGAGGTCCCCTCGTTGCCTGAGCTCCCCGGTGTCGAGACGCCCCTGCCCGAGATCCCCACTCCCGGGCCGGCCGCGGTCGACCTGGGGACCGTCCAGATCTTCGCCATCATCGCCGCCGTCGTCGCCGTCCTGGGCATCTTCCTGTCGCTGTTCGGGAGACGGGCGGGCGGCGTCGTGGCGCTGATCCTCGGCGCCGGTGGAGCCGTCGTCCTCTTCCTGACGTTCACGGAGTTCGACAGCCTCGTGGAGGAGTCGAGCCAGCAGCTCTTCGAGGCGACGCAGGAGATCGGCTTCTGGCTGGCCCTCGGCGGGTTCGTGATCGCCGCGCTGACCGGCCTGCTCAGGCTGGTGCTGCCGGATCGCGGCGCGGCGCCCGCCATGGCCGGGACGACGGGGTTCGCGGCACCGCCGCCCGTGGCACCGCCGCCCGCCGAGCTGCCGCCGGCCGAGCCGCCTCCGGCCGAGCCGCCTCCGGCCACACCACCGCCGGCGTCCCCGCCGCCCGCACCACCGGCCGAGCCGGAACGACCCACCGAGGAGCAGCCCCCGCCCGCCGGCTGAGGAGGATCAGGCCCCGGCGCGCTGCTGCTCCTCCTCGAGGAGCACGCGGCGGAGGACCTTGCCCACCATCGTGGTGGGCAGCTCGTCGCGGAACTCGATCGACCTCGGCGCACGGTACCCGGTGAGCCCGTGCTTCTCGTCCCTGGCCCAGGTCAGGATCTCGTCCGCGGTCGCCGACTCCCCCGCCTTCAGGACCACGAAGGCCTTCACCGCCTCGCCGGTCTTCTCGTCGGGGATCCCGACCACGCAGACCGTCTGGATCTTCGGATGCCGGTACAGCACGCCCTCGACATCGGTGGGGTACACGTTGAACCCGGAGACGATGATCATGTCCTTCTTTCGGTCGACGATCGAGAAGTAGCCCTCGTCGTCGACGGTGGCCACGTCGCCGGTGTGGAGCCACCTGATCCCGTCTCCGTGGACGCGGATCATGTCTGCCGTCTCGTCGGGACGATTCCAGTATCCCTTCATGATCTGCGGCCCGGCGATGCAGAGCTCGCCCTCGCGTCCCGGTCCGAGCTCCCTCTCCGGGTCGTCGAGGTCGACGATCTTGCAGTCGGTGTCGGGGATGGGGAGCCCGATCGAACCGAACTTCCGCTTCCCGTAGATCGGGTTGATGTGCGTCACGGGCGACGTCTCGGTGAGGCCGTACCCCTCGACGAGCCGGCCGCCGCTGATCGACTCGAACTTCTCGGCCACGGTCACCGGGAGCGGCGCGGCTCCCGAGAAGCACGCCCGGACCGAGGACAGGTCGTACTTGTGGGTCTCCTCGGACTCGTTGATCGCGATGTAGATGCGCGGGACACCGGGGAACAGCGTGGCCTTCTCCTTCTCGATCGCCTTGAGCGCCATCTCGAGCTCGAACCGCGGCAGCAGGATGAGCTTCATGGCCCTGGAGATGCCAACGTTCATGATCGCCGAGAGCCCGTAGGAGTGGAAGAACGGGAGGATCGCCATGATGGACTCCTCGCCGTCGACCACGTCCGTGAACCACGCCCCGGTCTGGATCGCGTTCGAGACCATATTGTGGTGCGTCAGCATGGCGCCCTTCGACAGGCCGGTGGTCCCACCCGTGTAGACGAGGGCGGCCGCGTCCTCGATCGCATCCACGTCGAGTGGCGGCGGCTCGGGATACGTCCGGCCCATCAGGTCCGACCACCACGTCACGTCGGCGTCGGCCGGCACCGGCGGCCACGGACGGCCCTCGTGCTTCGCCTCCCGCCTCTGCTTCACCGGGGCGAGGGCGCTGATCGGGAAGCGGAGGTAGTCGCCGACCTTCGTCACGATCACGGTCTTCAAACCGACGTCGTCCCGAACGGCGCCGGCCAGCGGGTACAGGAGGTCGAGGACGACCAGGATCTCGACCCCGGCGTCGTTGAGCTGGTGGCTCAGCTCCCGCTGGGTGTACAGCGGGTTGTTCCCGACCGGGATCGCGCCGAGCCGCTGGAGGCCGTACCAGGCCACCACGAACTGGGGACAGTTCGGGAGGAGCAGGCCCACCCGATCGCCCTTCATCACGCCCATGTCCGCCATGGCGCCTGCGAATCGCTCGGCCTCCTCCAGGAGCTGCCGGTAGGTCAGCCGCCTGGCCATCGGGGCCACCGGGAACGCCACTGCCGGGCTGTTCGGGTACTTCTCGGCGCTCTCCTCCAGGAGGGACCACACGGGCCGCTCCAGGTAGGGGGCGAGGGAGTGCGGCACGTCGGAGGGATAGGACTTCAGCCAGGGGCGCTCTCGCTGGGCCATGCTCATATCGCTCCTTTCCGGAGACAGGATTATCGGCCGGGGCACGGGGAACGGACAACCGCGGTTGTCACCGGTCGTTCCGACCCCTACCGTGGGCGGGCATGAACGACCTGCACGAGGCGCTCCGAGACGCTTCCCGCCGGGCGCTGCCCCCGGTCGAGGGCGAGGTGAGCGCGCCGGGCCTCCGCTCGCCGGTCGAGGTCATCCGGGACCGCTGGGGGGTCCCGCATATCTACGCGGAGAGCCTTCACGATCTCTGGTTCGCTCAGGGATTCGTGATGGCGTCCGAGCGGCTGTTCCAGATCGACCTCATGACCAGGCTGGGGGCCGGCCGGTTGGCCGAGCTGTTCGGCGACCTGATCCTGCCGATCGATCGGTTCGCCAGGACCGTGGGATGGGACCGGGCCGCCCGCCGTGCCGCGGGCACGTGGGACGAGCGGTCGCTCGAGATGGCGGCGGCGTTCGGCGCCGGCATCC
>JBQGDK010000263.1:0-11687 GCA_052039025.1 Actinomycetota bacterium | reverse complement strand
GCTGACGTACTGGGCCACGGTCCCCTCGGTCACCTCGGCGATCATGTCGAGGGTCTGGTCCCGGAGGTTCTCGCCCTCGAGGATCCGGCGCCGGTCACCGTAGATGATCTTCCGCTGGGTGTTCATGACCTCGTCGTACTTGAGGACGTTCTTCCGCCGCTCGAAGTTGATGGCCTCGACCTGCTTCTGGGCGTTCTCGATGGCCCGGGAGACGATCCGCGCCGTGATCGGCTCGTCCTCCGGCCACTTGAAGCGGTTCATGATCGCCTCGATCCGCTGGGCCGCGAACAGCCGCATCAGGTCGTCCTGGAGCGAGAGGTAGAACCGGGACTCGCCGGGGTCGCCCTGGCGGCCCGACCGTCCCCGGAGCTGGTTGTCGATCCGGCGCGACTCGTGACGCTCGGTCCCGAGCACGTACAGTCCCCCGAGCTCGACGACCTCGGCGTGCTCGGCCTCGGTCAGCTCCTTGTGACGCCCGAGGATCGGCTCGTAGTCGGCCTCGTACTGAGCGCGCTCCTCCTCGTCCATCTCGAACAGGAGGTAGCGATCGTTGTCCCAGTCGTTCGCGGCCATCTCCTGCCGGGCCAGGTACTCGGGGTTGCCGCCGAGCATGATGTCCACGCCTCGCCCGGCCATGTTCGTGGCCACCGTGACCGAGCCCTTCCGGCCGGCCTGGGCGATGATCATGGCCTCCTTCTCGTGCTGCTTCGCGTTCAACACGTGGTGAGGCACCCCGCGTCGGTTCAGGTAGCCGGACAGCTTCTCCGACTTCTCGATCGACACCGTGCCGACCAGGACGGGCTGGCCCTTCTCGTGGCGCTGGACCAGGTCCTCGACCACCGCTCGCCACTTGGCGTCCTCGGTCTTGTAGATCAGGTCCTGCTCGTCATTCCGGACCATCTCGCGGTTCGTGGGGATCTCGACCACGCCGAGCTTGTAGACCTCCTCGAACTCCCGGGCCTGGGTCTTGGCGGTCCCGGTCATCCCGGCGAGCTTGTCGTACATCCGGAAGTAGTTCTGGATCGTGATCGTGGCCAGCGTCTGGTTCTCCTCCTTGATCCGTACGCCCTCCTTGGCCTCGATCGCCTGGTGGAGCCCCTCGGAGTAGCGGCGGCCGTGGAGGATCCGGCCGGTGAACTCGTCGACGATGAGGACCTCGCCGTCCTTGACGATGTAGTCGACGTCCCGCTTGTACAGCTCCTTGGCCCGGAGCGAGTTCTGGAGGTGGTGGACGAGTGGGGTGTGGACGTGCTCGTACAGGTTCTCCACCCCGAGGTACTCCTCGACCTTGGCCACGCCGGCCTCGGTGATGGCCACCGTCTTCTTCGACTCGTCGACCTCGTAGTCGGCCTCGGTGCGGAGCCTCGGGGCGATCCGGGCGAACGTCTGGTACCACTTCGCCGAGTCCTGGACCGGCCCGCTGATGATGAGGGGGGTCCGGGCCTCGTCGATCAGGATCGAGTCGACCTCGTCCACGATCGCGTAGTGGTGGCCACGCTGGACCATGTCCTCGAGCCGCATGGCCATGTTGTCGCGCAGGTAGTCGAACCCGAACTCGTTGTTCGTCCCGTACGTGATGTCGGCTGCGTAGGCGGGCCGGCGCTGGGTCGGCGTCATCTGCGCCTGGATCAGGCCGACCGAGACGCCGAGGAGACGATAGATCGGACCCATCCACTCCGAGTCCCGCTTGGCCAGGTAGTCGTTCACGGTGACGATGTGGACGCCCTCGCCGGTCAGGGCGTTCAGGTAGGCGGGCATCGTGGAGACGAGCGTCTTGCCCTCGCCGGTCTTCATCTCCGCGATGTTTCCCTGATGCAGCGCGGTGGCGCCCATCACCTGGACGTCGAAGTGGCGCTGGCCGAGGGTGCGGCGCGCCGCCTCCCGCACGACCGCGAACGCTTCGGCCAGGAGTTCGTCGAGGTCACGTCCGTCCTTCAGCGCCCGGCGGAACTCGTCGGTCTTCTCGGCCAGCTCACCGTCCGAGAGGTCCTCGACCTCGGGCTCGAACGTGTTGACGAGCTGGACCGTATGCTCGAGGTGCTTCCGCTTGCGCCCCTCGCCGATCTCGGCGAGCTTGCCCAGTACCACGGGGATCGTCCTTCGTCCGGGGATTCGATTGTACAGCGGGCCGCCGACTATCCCGGCCGACCGGCCGCGATCCTCGGCGCGCGCGGCACGAGGAGCGCCACCGGGATCGCCAGCAGGACGAGCGCGGTCAGGCCCAGCACCGGGAGGGCGGTGGCCCGGAGCAGCACCGCGCCCGACAGCACGCCGGTCGCCGCTGCCACCGCCGACACGAGGTCCATCAGGCCGAGCGCGCCGGCCCGCTCGGTGGCTCCGGCCAGATCGCTGACCGCGGCGGTCGAGCCGATGTAGGAGAACGACCAGCCCACCCCGATCAGCAGGAGGCCCGCCGACGACAGGACCGTCGAGCCCTCCGCCAGCGTCAGCAGGACACCCGCGGCGGTGAGCCCGATCCCGACCAGGAGGCCGGTCCGTCGCCCCCACCGGTCGAGGGCCGTCCCCACGATCGAGGAGAACGCGAACATCCCCGCCAGGTGGAGGCTGATCACCAGCGAGACCGTGAGCTCCTCGGAGCCATGGCTGTGCAGCACCACCGGGACCACGCTCATGAACGTGACCATCACGACCTGGACGGCAACGATGCTGGCCACCGCGACGAGCGCCGGACGGAGCCGGAGGATCTCGATCGGCCGGCGGCCCGCCGCCGGCACCTCGTCCGCCACGGCGAGGTCGCGCGGATCGGGACGCATCGCCAGGACGAGCGCGAGGGCCACCGCAGCCAGGATCGGGATGAGCAACCACGGGACCACCAAGGGGATGGCGACGCCCGCACCGTCGGCCAGGCTGTGCACGGCGCCGGCCAGCGGCGGGCCGCCAACGGCGCCGATCGTCCCCGCCACCAGGAGCCGCCCCACGGCTCCGCCCCGACGCTCCGGCGGGTACATGTCGGCCACAGCCGCCCGGCCGAGCTGCGCGCCCCCGGCACCCGCCCCGATCACGACGGCGCTGACGACGAGGGCGACCGTGGAGCCCGAGGCCACCGAGATCGCGGCGCCCGCGGCGCCCGCGGCGATCAGGAGGTAGCCGCCGGCGAGGCCGGGGCGGCGACCCGCCCGGTCCATGAACCGTCCCGCGAGCCTGGCGCCCGCCGCGAGCGCCAGCGAGTACATCCCGAACAGCACGGCAGCCATGCTCTCCTCCCCGCTGAGCTCGAACACCGAGATCGGGGCGAACGTCGCCACCGCCCCCAGGGACCCCCACAGGGCCACCTGGGCGGCAGCCAGCAGTGCCGTGTTGCGTCGAACGAGCCGAGACCTGTCCTCGATGGTTCCCCTCCCCGCCCTGCGGTCCACTACCTGATGTCGAGCAGCTTCTCCCGGACCGCGTAGATCACGGCCTCCATCCGAGAGTGCAGCTGGAGCTTCTCCAGGATATTCCGGATGTGGTTCTTCACGGTGTTCTCGGAGATGAACAGCTCCGCAGCGATGTCGCGATTGCCCTTGCCCTTCGCCACCAGGCTCAGCACCTCCAGCTCTCGGTCGGTGAGCCGAGGCGGCACGAGCGGCTGCCGGTCACTCTCGCGCTTCGTCATCGCCTGGAACTCCGAGAGGAGCTTCGAGGCCATCGCCGGCGAGATCCTGGAATGTCCCTGCACGACGGAGCGGATCGAGTCGGCGACCTCCTCGGACGAGATCTCCTTGAGGAGGTAGCCGGAGGCGCCGGCCTTGATCGAGTCATACAGGTCGGCCTCCTCGTCGCTGTTCGTGAGCACGAGGATCTTCACGTGTGGCAGCTGCTCCTTGATCTTCTGCGTGGCCTCGATCCCCGACCGCCTGGGCATCCGCACGTCCATCAGGATCACGTCGGGCATGAGCTCGGTGGCTCGTTCGACGGCCTCATCCCCGTCGTGCGCCTCGCCGACGACCTCGATGTCGGGCTCGCTCTCGAGGACCATCTCCAGCCCACGTCGGAACAACGCGTGATCGTCGGCGATCAGCACCCGGAGCCGTTCACGGGTGGGCTGTTCCGTCACCTTCGTCTACTCCGATTCGGGGGGAGGGCTGGGGGTCTGGCGCGATTTTACCCTCGACGCCCACGTCAGCAGGCGGCTCCGGCGTCGCCTGCGCCCCTCGGTGATCTGGCGCTCCAGCCGATCCACAACGCGGTCGACGGCCGTTTCGACGTCCTGCCCGGTCGCCGACGCTCGGTACGTGTGGCGCCCGGCCCGGGCCGCGGCCGCCACGCGGTGGCCGCCCCCGATCCGCCCACGGGTCTCCCGCTTCACCTCGACCTCGACACGATCGACGCGTCCGTCGAAGCGACTGAGCCGCTCCATCTTCCGTTCCAGCACCGCGCGCATCCGATCGGTGACCCGATCGCCTCTCCCCTTGACCACGACGTCCATGAACGCCTCCTCACGAACGAACGGAGGACCGGGAGGTTCCCGGTCCCCCGAAGGCTCGCACCCGGCTGACCTGGTCTTTGCCCCCACACTCGCCTGCCGAGGGGTTCGCCGCCCAATCGGGCGGCTTAGCGCCTTCTCCCGGCTCGTGGCCGGGGCAGGGCTTACATCTAAGCCGCACCATGCTCAGCAACCAACGGTCGCCTTACGTGGGTCGTTTCGCCTGCGGCTGGCGTCGACTACCGGGGGGACGTCCCCCGGGCAACCACAGACCCAGGCGCGAGCCCGAACCTATGGTACCCGCACGCTTCCGCCGGAACCACTCCCGAGGCAGCGAGCCGGCACGGGGCCGCCGAGCGACCGGGCCGCGGTCAGCACGACGACCCTCGCCGCTCCACCCCGGCGGAGCGCCCGGGCCGCAGGCCGCGGCCGTGGCGCCGGTCGTGAGGACGTCGTCGACGAGCAGGACCCGTCCGGCGCCGGGCTCGTCCCGAGGCCCGAAGGCATCCCGGAGCGCCCGCCGTCGCTCAGCCCCGGTGGCCCGGGCCTGGGCACGGGTGTCCCGGGTCCGGGACAGGAGCCGGCGTGCCGGGATCTCCAGGCGCTCCGACACGGCGCGGGCCAGGACCTCGGCCTGATCGAACCCCCGCCGCGCCCGGCGTCGCCGCGACAGCGGAACCCACGTCACGACGTCGGCCGGGAGGAGCTCTCCCGCGACCTCGACCATGCCGCCGGCGAGATGGGGAGCCACCGCGTGCCACCCGGAGAACTTCATGCCCCGGATCGCCCGGGCCACGGGGCCCGCGTACAGGAACGGGGCCCGGGCCATGGAGATCGGCGCCGGGGGGCAGTCGGCGCAGAACCCCACCGGCTCCTCGAGCGGGCGGCCGCAGCGGCGGCACCACGGCGGCGACAGCACCCCGACGTCCCGTGTGCACGTGGGGCACAGCGGCCATCCCGCCCCCGCGCAGGCGGCGCACCGAGGGGGAAAGAGCACGTCGAGGATGGCTCGCACCGCGCGACCGTACCGGCCCCCGCCGACACCTACGGAAGATCGAGTCCGGCCGCGGCGGCACGCCGCCCGGCCGTCACCTCGAGGTCGAGCCGGGTGGCTCCCTTCGGGACCGGGTGGGCCATCGTGATCCGCACCCCCCTCTCCTCGGTGACGTCGAGGACCGGGAGCCGGCGGCTCCCCGCCCGGATGCGGAGCCTGGCGTCCGGCCCGTCCTCGGGCGGGCGCCACCGCACCGCCGTGCGGTCGGACTTCAGCTCGATCCGTTCGATCACGGCCCCGCCGACCTCGAGGTGGGGTCGGAGATCCCCTCGGCGCACCTCGCCCGAGGGCCAGGGGACGACGAACCGCTTGCCGCCGTCCTCGGGGCCACGGAGCCTGGTGCCGCCGTCGACCTCGACCTCGGCCACGACGCAGTACCAGCCTGGTTCGAGGCCGGCGAACGGGACGTCGAAGGGGATCAGCACCTCGCGGTGCGGGGCCACGTCGACCGTGGCCCGCTCCGCCGCAACCGGCTGCACGGCCCGGCCGAGGTCGTGGGCCGTCACGACCTCGGCCCCGAGGAGCCTGATCTGGTGCGGCTCCCGGTCGAGGGCTCGGACGACCACGGCGCCCCGGACCGAGGCCGGGACCCGGTCGAACACCGTCTCCACGGAGACGGGCCTGTCGGGCGCCTCGCTCAGGTCCCGTGCTCCCACGACCGCAGGTACTCCTCCTGCTCCGGCGTGAGCTCGTCGATCTCGATGCCCATGGCCTGGAGCTTCAGCCGGGCAACCTCGTCGTCGATCTCTGCGGGCACCGTGTGGACGGCCTTCTCGAGGCCGCTGCCCCGCCTCACGATCCACTCCACGCACAGCGCCTGGTTCGCGAACGACATGTCCATGACCGCGGCCGGGTGGCCCTCCGCCGCGGCCAGGTTCACGAGCCGCCCCTCCGCGAGCAGGTTGATCCGGCGCCCATCCGGCAGCCGGTACTCGTCCACGTGCTCGCGGATCCGGCGGCGCTCGACCGACAGCTCCTCGAGTGCGCCGGTGTCGATCTCGACATCGAAATGCCCCGAGTTCGCCAGGACGGCTCCGTCCCGCATCGCCTCGAGGTGCTCCCGGCGGATCACGCTCGTGTCCCCGGTCACCGTGACGAACACCTCGCCGGTCCGGGCGGCGTCCCGGAGCGGCAGGACCTCGTAGCCCTCCATGGCGGCCTCGAGGGCCACCACCGGGGAGACCTCGGTGACGACCACCCTGGCGCCCATCCCGCGCGCCCTGGAGGCCACGCCGCGCCCGCACATCCCGTAGCCGCACACCACCACGACACGCCCGGCCAGCAGGAGGTTCGTGGCTCGGACGATCCCGTCGATCGTCGACTGTCCGGTGCCGAACCGGTTGTCGAAGAGGTGCTTCGTCCGGGCGTCGTTGACGGCCACGATCGGGTAGCCGAGGGCGCCGTCCTCGGCCATGGCCCGCAGCCGGATCACCCCGGTGGTGGTCTCCTCGGTGCCGCCGACAACCTCCTGGATCTGGTCCGGGCGCTCCTTGTGGAGCGTGCTGACCAGGTCGGCGCCGTCGTCCATCGTGATGTGGGGACGGTGGTCGAGGACCGAACGGATGTGGCCGTAGTACGTGTCCTGGTCCTCGCCCCGGATCGCATACGTGTCGATCCCGTCCTGCTCGCAGAGCGCCGCGGCCACGTCGTCCTGGGTCGAGAGCGGGTTCGAGGCGCACACGGCGACCTCGGCCCCGCCGGCCCGCAGCGTCTCCAGCAGGTTCGCGGTCTCCGTCGTCACGTGGAGGCAGGCCGCCACGCGCATCCCGGCGAGCGGCCGCTCCTTCTCGAACCGCTCCCGGATCAGCGCCAGCACCTTCATCTCCCGGGAAGCCCAGTCGATCCGCCCGCGGCCTTTCTCGGCCAGGCCCAGGTCTTTCACGTCGCAGTCCATGCGTCTCCCCTCAGATCTCCGCCAGCACCCGCTCCAGGACCCCGGCGAGCTTCCCGGCGAACGCCGTGGCCACCTCCTTCACCTCGACGTGTGTGGCCCCCGGCCCGGCCGCGTTCGTCACGCAGTACAGCCCGACGAACCGCAGGCCGAGGGCCGCAGAGGCGCTCACCTCGGGTACCACCGACATCCCCACGACCGTGGCGCCGGCCCGGCGAAGGTATTCGACTTCCGCCGGCGTCTCGTACGTGGGGCCGGCACCCGCGGCGTACACGCCCCGGGCTGCCGGGAGACCGAGGTCGGCCGCGGCCTTCAGCGCCGCCTCGGCGAGGCCGCGGTCGTAGGCCTCGGCCGGGTTCACGAACGTGGGGAGCCCGTCGTCGTCCCGCCATCCCCGGAGCGGGTTCTGGCCGAGGAAGTTGAGGTGATCCTCGCCGACGACGAGCGACCCGCTCGGGAGCGACGGGTCGAGGCCGCCCACGGCCGCCGTTGCGATCAGCACGTCCGCGCCGAGCCCCGCCGCGAGCCGGGCGGGCAGCGTCACCAGAGCCATGTCGTGTCCCTCGTAGTAGTGGATCCGTCCGAGGAATGCCGCCACCGGCACGCCGGCCATGGTCCCGATCACGAGCCGGCCCGCGTGGCCGGGGACGCTCGGCTCCGGGAAGCCGGGGAGGGCCGTGAACGGGATGTCGATCTCGCCCTCGATCCCCTCGACCGCCGCGCCGAGGCCCGAGCCGAGGATGACCGCCGCTCGGGGCACGGTCGTGGTCGATTCGCGGACGACCTCCACCGCGCGCTCGGCGAGCCCGTCGCCGGGCCCCACCGTCATCGGGCCAGCCGCTCCTTGATCCGCACCAGCGGATCCATGGCGGCGGGGTCGATCCCCCGGGCGAGGGCGTGGTACGCGCTGGCGAGATCGCCGAGGAGGGCCAGCGACAGGTACCGGGCCAGCGGCGTGTCCCCGCGGGCCCGCACCTCGCGGCGCTCGAGCCCGGAATCCGCGATCTCCTCGAGCGTGGCGTCGAGACGGGCCTGCACGCGCTCGTGCTCGCCCGGCTCGCGAAGGATCACGAGGCAGAACCCCTCCCCTCGCTTCGCCGTCCATCCGACGACCTCGTGGTGGTCCAGCTCGGGGAGGGCCGAGGCGAACGCCGGCACCTCGGCGTTCTCGTTGAACGCGGTCTTCCACCGCCACGCCGCCGCCGCGCTCACGCCCTCCGACCCCCAGATCACCGGGATCCGGTCGCCGACCCACGCCGCCACCTGCTTGGCCTCGTTCCGCTCGAGCGGGGCCTCGGGCCCGAGCTCCCCGGCCAGCCGGTCGAGCACCCCCGCCGCGGCCTCGACCTCCCGGTCGATCCCGGAGATGACGCTGGCGGCGACCATCGCGCCGAGCACCCCGCCCACGAGCGCGCCGAGCCCGGCCCGCGGCACGGGAGCGTCGGCCCGGATCGGAACGGCCGGGAGCTCCGCTGCCCGGGCCGCCTCGGCCAGGGCCCCGCCCCCGCAGACGACCACGGTCGTGCAGCCGCGCGCCCGGGCGGCGCCGAACGCGGCCAGGGTCTCCTCGGTGTTCCCGGAGTACGAGACGCACAGCGCGAGGTGCTCCTCGCCGTAGCCCCGGGGCACCCCGTAGCCCCGCAGGGTCGCGATGGGGATGTCGGCCCCATCTCCGAACGCCGCGGCGGCCGCGTCCCCGGCGGCCGCCGATCCCCCCATGCCGCACACGAGCACCCCGCGGACCTCACCGGCGAACGGGATCGCGGAGGCCCGAGCCGCCGCGTACGCCTCGCGCAGCTGCGTGCCGCAGCCCGCGAACGCGGCCAGCATCCCTCGCGGGTCGCCGGCCCGAAGGGCCTCGGCGTCGTCGAGGATCTCGTTCACCGACCGTCCGGCTTGATCGCCTCGTCGATGAGCATGACCGGGATGTCGTCGCGCACGGGGTACTTGTAGCCACACGTGCCGATGCACACGATGAGGTTCTCTTCCTCCCGGTACTCGACGTCTCCCCGGCAGTTCGGACAGGCCAGGATCTCCAGCAGCTCCTTGTCGAGCGCCATCAGGTCTCCTTCCGGATCATCCCCAAGAGCTCACGCGTCCGTTCGTCGAGCACCGCCCCGGTCCTGGCCTCGACGTTGAGACGCAGCAACGCCTCGGTGTTCGAGGGCCGCGCGTTGAACCACCAGTCGTCGTACTCGACCGTGAGGCCGTCCAGCCGGTCCTGCCTGCCGTCGTCGAAACGCTCGGCGAGCTCTTCGATCACCGCGTCCTTGTCCTCGACCTCGGAGTTGATCTCGCCGGAGGCGAGGTACCGGCGGTACGGGCGGAGGAGCTCCGACATCGGGACGCCTGCTTCCGAGAGCCGCTCGAGCACGACGAGCGCGGCGATGAGCCCGGAGTCCGCGCGGTAATGGTCGCGGAAGTAGTAGTGGCCCGAATGCTCGCCGCCGAAGATCGCCCCGGTCTCGGCCATCACCTTCTTGATCAGCGAGTGCCCCACCCGGGTGCGCACAGGGACGCCGCCGCGCTCCCGGATCACCTCGGGGACGACCCATGAGCAGATCACGTTGTGCAGGATCGTGGCCCCCGGCTCGCGCTCCAGCATCGCCTCCGCCACCAGGGCCGTGATGAGGGAACCGGACACGCCCTCGGCTCGCTCGTCGACGACGAACACCCGGTCGGCGTCGCCGTCGAAGGCCAGTCCGAGGTCGGCGCCGTGCGCGGTCACCTCACGGCGGAGGTCGGCCTGGTTCTCGGGCTGGATCGGATCCGCCGGGTGGTTCGGGAAGGTGCCGTCGAGCTCGAGGTACATCCCCACCAGCTTGACGGGGAGCCGATCGAAGATCGCCGGCAGGACCAGCCCGGCCATCCCGTTCGCCGCGTCCGCGACGACCGTCAGGGGCGCCATGCGGTCCGGAGCCACGAACGACACCACGTGCTCCACGTACTCCTCGAGCATGTCGCGGGACGTGGTGCCGCCGGTCGTCCCGGCCGGCGGGAGATCAAGCTCGGCGAGCTTTCGTACCTCCCGGAGGCCGGAGTCCTCCCCCACCGGGGCGGCGCCGGCTCGGCACAGCTTGATGCCGTTCCACTCCGGCGGATTGTGGCTGGCGGTGAACATCGCCCCGGGCAGGTCGAGCCGCCCCGAGGCAAAGTACAGCATGTCGGTGGTGGCCAGGCCGATGTCGAGCACGCCGCGGCCCCGCCTCGTCACGCCCTCGGTGAAGGCCGCGGCGAGCGCCGGCGACGAGAGGCGGCAGTCCCGGCCCACCACGATCCGATCCGCCCCCGTGAACTCGGCGAACCCCGCGCCGATCCGTCGGGCCGCGTCCTCGTCCAGCTGGTCGGGGTGGACGCCGCGGATGTCGTACGCCTTGAAGATCGAGGCCAGCGTGGTCACGCCGCGGATTCTACCCGCGGCGGCCGCGGAGCCCTCCCGAGGTGGCCAAAGCCCGGCCCAGGGAGGGAGGGGCCGGGCTCTGGTCGGCCTGACGGCTCAGCGGCGAGGGATGTGGGCCAGGGCGACGTCGCGGTCGATCTCGGCGCCGTCGCGCCGCCAGCCCGACGCCTCGCACGTCGTGCAGATCCAGTACCGCACGGCGCCGTCGGCCATCTCCATGGTCACCGACATCGTGTCGTGGGAGCCGCACATCGAGCAGGTCGTCCGCTTCATGCTCTCGGTTTCGGTCGCGGAGCGCGGTCACTACATGGCCCGGGGGGGTCATCTTTCGTGGTCAGAACGGGCTAGTCCGAACGGACTAGTTCCAGGGTCCAGCTCCTTGCCGATGTAGCGGGACCGCAGCCGGCCGCCCTCCCGCCAGTACGCGTACCAGTACGGACCGTGGGGACAGGTCGAGCAGCCCTCGCGCCCGCACCGCACCCGCTCCTGCCGGTAGGTGACCTTGCCGCGCTCGGGCGCCTCGGAAGTCTCGACGCCGTGCCTCGACAGGAGGAGCCCGCGAGCGAAGATCAGCAGCCTGCGGAGGTCGTGCTGGTCGAGCGATCGGACCTCCCGGAGCAGCTCACGGCGGAGGGCCATCTTGGGTACAGCGTACCCAAGGTCGGGGGCCCGGGTCGACGGCGGCAGCCCGTGGGGGCCGGCGTAGCCGAGGATCCGGTCAGGCGGTGGCCGCGGCCGGGCCCGGCGGGTCGCCCCGTTCGTCGAGGCGGCGCCACCGATACGGGGGCGTGATCGCGTCGGCGTGGCCGGCGCAGAGGTCGAGCAGGTTCGGATCGCGCTGGGGCAGCAGGTCAGAGACCCACAGCACGCGCTCCCGGTACCGGAGCGCCGCCGTGGCCGTGGCCGGCTGCCTGCA
>JBQGDK010000262.1:0-8593 GCA_052039025.1 Actinomycetota bacterium | reverse complement strand
CGGCCGTGAACAAGTTCGGACCGAGGCACCGGATGTGTCGCCGGCTGGGCGTGTCGATCTGCGGGCGCCCGAACTGCCCGGTGAACAAGCGCCCGTACCCCCCCGGCGAGCACGGCCGGGCTCGGCGGCGGGAGACCGAGTACCACGTCCGGCTCCTCGAGAAGCAGAAGCTGCGGGCCATGTACGGCATCGGCGAGCGGCAGTTCCGGCGGTACTTCGCCCACGCCATCCGGAGGAAGGGTGTCACCGGCGAGGATCTGCTCCGGCTCCTGGAGACCCGCCTCGACGCGCTGACCCACCGGATGGGGTGGTCGCTGTCGCTGCGGCAGGCTCGGCAGCTCGTCTCCCATGGCCACGTCCGGGTGGACGGCCGTCGTGTGAACGTCCCCAGCGCCGGCGTGCGGCCGGGACAGGAGCTGGAGCTCTCCGAGCGGGGCCGGGCCATGATCGGGGTCCGGGAGGCCCTGGAGCTCCAGCCGGATCCGCCCGCGTACCTCGAGCGGGACCCGGATGGCCTCCGGGGCCGGCTGGTGCGATGGCCGGAACGGTCGGAGATCCCGCTCCCGGCCGAGGTCGACGAGCGCCTCATCGTCGAGCACTACGCCTGATCGGCGGTTTTGCACCGAACGTCCGATATCCGCTAAGGTCGCTCCCGACCCCTGCCGAACACGAGGGTGAGACATGCGCGCGACCCGTCTCCTGACGATCACTGCCAGCTTCGTCGGCCTGCTGCTCATCGGCCAGCCCGAGGCCTGGGCCCCCACGGTGGGCCAGCCGCCGGCCCCCGGCTACCCGCCGTGCACGAAGGTCGGCGGCGACGGCCCGGACGTGATCAAGGGGACGAAGAAGCGGGACGTGATCTGCCCGGACGAGGGCAACGACGTGGTCTACGGCCGTCGTGGCAACGACGTGATCTTCGGAGGGAACGGCGTGGACCGGCTCTACGGGGGGCCCGGCGACGACGAGTTCCACGCCTGGCAGGGCGGTGACAAGGTGTTCGGCGAAGAGGGGAACGACCACATCAACGGGGAGATCGGCAAGGATCTTCTCGTGGGCGGTCCTGGTCGCGACGTGCTGATCGGCGCCAGCGAAGCCGACTGCATGGTCGCCACGGACGGCGAGGTCGACAAGCTGAAGGGCAACAAGGGCCACGATCGCTACGAGGCCGACCCCGGCGACATCATCGACGGCTCGAACGAGCAGGCCGCCGACTGCTGGGCCAACGGGTAGGCGCCGGACGGGCCAAGGCCCCCGCCGCGGCGGGGGCCTTTCGCTACCCGGGACCTAGTACTCGAGCTCGCCCTGGCGGCTCCGCATGTACATCGCCACCGCCACGACCAGGCCGATGATCCCCAGGAGGATCAGGAACTTCTTCATGGTGCCCCCTTCCGTTCGCTGCGGAAGATGTGCCCGGCAAGAGTATGGACCAAACCCGCCCCGTCCAGAAGGGGCCGTTCGGCCCGGTGCCGGAGGCCGGGGAGCCCTAGGATGAGGACATGAGGGGCGATCGGGTCGAGGTGACCGTGGACACGGGCGGCGGCGTCCAGCGGTTCGAGATCGAGGCCACGAGATCGGGCCGGCGGGTCGAGGTCTCCACGGCCCGGAACGTGGTGGAGGTGGCCGAGGTCACCAGGAGCGGCCGGGTGATCCGAACCGGGCGGTTCATGGCCTCCCGGGTCATCGCGGTGGTGGAGCACCCCGCCCAGCCCCGCTGACCGGGTTCCCTTTCCCCCGGCTTGGGTATCTCTCCCTCTGGAGGTGGCGCTCATGAACGGGAGCGAGCTGAGGAAGCAGGCCGAGGAGCGAGCGAGGCGGGTGGCGAGACGGACCGAGCGGCTGAGCCGGAGCACCGGACGCCGGGCCGCCGACGTCGGCCAGGGGGTGGCCGACCGGACCCGGGAAGCTCGTCGGCGCGTGGGGTACTGGATCGCGGGGGAGGAGCCCCCGAAGCGGAACGGCCTGAAGCTGGCCGCAGCCGCCGCGGCGGGGGCGACGGCGGCGTTCTACCTCGACCCCGTGAACGGGAAGCGACGGCGGCACGTGACCCGGGACTGGCTGGCCGCCCGGGCCCGTGCCGTGGGACGGCGGTTGCAGCGGGCCGGCCGGGCCGCGGGCGAGGAGACCGCCGGGACCTGGCAGGCCGCGACGCGCCCGGGCGAGGCGACGCCGCCGGAGAGCGACGCGGTCCTGGCCCACAAGGTGGAGAGCGAGGCGCTCCGCCAGTCGGCCGGCCGGATCATCGTGAACGCCGAAGAGGGCGTGGTCGTGCTCCGCGGGGCGGTTGCCAGGCCACAGGACATCGACGACATCGAGCAGCGGGTTCGCCGCGTGAGCGGTGTTCGGGGGGTCCGGAACCTCCTGCACCTCGAGGGGACCCCGGCGCCGACCCGCCCGTAGCGCCGGCCCGATAGGCTGGGGCCGTGACCGCGGCCGATTTCCTTCCCCGTCGGCGCTCGCTGACGGCGCTCCGCGAGGCGGCCGAGACGTGCCGCGGCTGCTCGCTGTACCGGAACGCCACCCAGACCGTGTTCGGCGAGGGTCCGTCGTCGGCCGAGGTGGTCATGGTCGGCGAGCAGCCGGGCGACCAGGAGGACCGGCGCGGGACGCCGTTCGTCGGTCCCGCCGGCCGGGTCCTCGGCGAGGCCCTCGAGGACGCCGGCATAGACCGGGCCGACGTCTACATCACGAACGTCGTGAAGCACTTCAAGTTCCAGCCCAGGGGGAAGCGTCGGATCCACAAGCGGCCCTCCGCCGCCGAGGTCGCGGCGTGCCGTCCGTGGCTGGACGCCGAGCTCCGGGCCATCAAGCCGACGGCGCTCGTGGCATTGGGCGCCACCGCGGCGCAGGATCTGTTCGGCCGGTCGTTCCGGGTCACGAAGCAGCGCGGCCGGCCTCTCGACTTCGACCTGGCGCCGCTGGTGATGGCCTCGGTGCACCCCTCCTCGATCCTTCGGGCGCCGGACGACCGGACCCGGCGGGAGGAGTACGGGCTGTTCGTGGGGGACCTGCGGGCGCTGGCCGACGGGCTGCGGGAGCTGCGGGAGGCCTCCTGACCCGAGAGTCCACGACCCTTGAGGTCGCCGGGAGGGAGGTCCGGGTCAGCAACCCGAACAAGGTCCTGTTCCCGAGGGCCGGCCACACCAAGATGGACGTGGTCGAGTACTTCCTCGCGGTCGGCGAGGCCGCTGTGAACGGGGCCCGGGACCGCCCCACGGTGATGCGGCGGTTCCCCGACGGGATCCGGGGCGAGTCCTTCTACCAGAAGCGGGTGCCGAAGGCCCGGCCCGCGTGGCTCCAGACCGCGCGGATCACGTTCCCCAGCGGCCGCGAGGCCGACGAGCTCGTCATGGCCGACGTGGCCCACCTGATCTGGATGGCGAACCTGGCCTCGCTGGAGCTGCACCCGTGGCCGGTGCGGAAGGACGACGTCGATCACCCCGACGAGCTGCGGATCGACCTCGACCCCACGCCGCGGATCCCCTTCGCCAGCGTTCGCAAGGTCGCGCTGGTGTGCCGGGATCTGCTGGCAGAGCTCGGGCTGCGCGGGTTTCCGAAGACCAGCGGGAAGCGAGGCATCCACGTCCTCGTTCGGATCGAGCCGCGGTGGGGGTTCCCAGAGGTGCGCCGGGCCGCGCTGGCGTTCGGGCGGGAGATCGTGCGGCGGACGGACCTGGCCACGACGGCATGGTGGAAGGAGGAACGCCGGGGGGTGTTCGTCGACTACAACCAGAACGCCCGGGACCGCACGGTGGCCTCGGCGTACTCGATCCGCCCGGTCGAGGCGGCAACGGTGTCGTTCCCGATCCGGTGGGACGAGGTCGAGGATGTCGAGCCGAGAGCCCTCCGGCTGGACACGGTGCCGAAGCTCGTGGCCGAGCGTGGCGACGCCCTGGAGGGCATCGACGACAAGCCGGGATCGCTGGAGACGCTGCTGGAGTGGAACGAGCGCGACGAGGCCGAGGGCCTCGAGGACGCCCCCTGGCCGGTCCACCACCCGAAGATGCCCGGCGAACCCACCCGCGTAGCGCCGAGCCGCGCCCGGAAGCGTTAGCCGCGAACGGGCGTCAGCTGGGCGAAGGTGCAGTCCTTCGGGGTGCGGTCGGGGCGCCACCGGAGGAAATGGGCCAGGTGGCGGAACCGGCGGCCGCCCTGGAAGTGGTCGTAGGCCACCTCGCACACGAGCTTCGGCTCGAGCGGGATCCAGTCCTTCTCCTGCTGTCGCCACCGGCTGGGGCCGCCGAGGATCACGCCTCCGGGAAACCCGCTCCCGCCCTCGAGCGGCTTGAGCTTCCCGACCAGCTCCCTCCTCGTCTTCATCGAGAACGCCCCCGCGGCCCCGACGTGGTGCAGCGCGCCGTCCTGGTCGTACAGCCCCAACAGGAGTGAGCCGACGCCCTCCCCCGACTTGTGGATCCGGTACCCGCCGACCACGCACTCGATCGTCCGGGCGTGCTTCACCTTCACCATGACCCGCTTCCCCGGTTGGTACGTGAGGTCGTCGCGCTTGGCGATCACCCCGTCGAGGCCGGAGTCCTCGAGCTCGTCGAACCAACGCAGGGCCTCCTCTGCGTCATCTGTCTGCGGGGTGAGCACCACGGACGTCTTGTGGGCCAGGATCGACCGCATCGTTCGCGAGGTCGGCCTTCGATCGACGAGCTTGGCCAGCCGGCCCCACCGCTTCGACAGCGGCTCCTTCATGAGGCTCTTCGAGCCCTCGGCCAGCAGGTCGAACGCCACGTACGACGACGGCGTCTCCCTCGCCAGCCGCCGCACCCGCGAGTCGGCTGGATGGATCCGTTGCTGGAGCACCTCGAAGTCGAGGGCGCCGTCGCCGGCGACCACGATCTCCCCGTCGACCACGCATCTGCGGGGGAGGGTTTCCATCAGCGCCTCGACCAGCTCGGGGAAGTACCGCTCCAGGGTCTTCCGGCCCCGGCTCCCGATCGTCAGGTCCTTCCCGTCTCGGAACACGATGCCCCGGAACCCGTCCCACTTCGGCTCGTACCGCCACCCGTCGCCCCGAGGGATATCCGGCTCGAGCCTGGCCAGCATCGGCTCGAGGGGAGGCGTGACCGGGAGCGTCACGCCAACGCGTCGACGAGAAGGCCGCGGAGGCGGGCCGACAGGGCCTCCCAGGTGAACTCGCGGTGGACCCGGTCGGCGCCTCGAGCGCCGAGCTTTGCGGCCCGGTCGAGGTCCCCGAGGAGCTCGAGGATCGCCTCTGCCACCTCGTCGACCTCGTTCCCGTCCACCACCAGGCCCGTCTCGCCGTGGAGCACGGCCTCGGGCGCTCCGCCCGAGTCGCCGGCCACGACGGGGCGACCGACGGCGGAGGCCTCGATGAGCGCGAGGCCGAACGCCTCGACCTCGAGCCCGAGCTTGCGGGTCCGGCACGGCATCGCGAACACGTCGCCGGCACGGAAGTACTGGGGGAGCATGTCGTACGGCACTTCCTCGGCGAACACGACCCGGTCGGCCACCCGCTTCCGTCGGGCCAGGCCCTCGAGCCGCTCGCGATCGGGCCCGCCGCCGACCACGAGGAACCTGGCGTCGGGGACCTCCCGGAGGATCCACGGCATCGCCCGGATGACCTTGTCCTGCCCCTTGCGGGGCGTGAGCCGGGCCACGCAGGAGATCACGGGGTGGTCATCGAGGCCGTGGCGCGCCCGAACCTCCTGGTCCGACACGCCCGGGTGGAACCGGGTCTGGTCGACGCCGGGCGGTAGCAATTCGATCCACGATTCGGGCCCGACCACCTGTCGGAGCTGCTGGATCGCCCACTCCGACACACCCATCGTGAGCACCGCGGCCCGTGTCACGGAGCTGAGGAGCCCTCGGGTCACCGGGACCTGCCCGGCCGCCACCTCGATGCCGTGGGTGAACGTGGCGTACGGGACACCGGTCCGCCTCTGGATCGACTTGCCCATGAGCGCCAGCGGCGCGGCCGCTCCGAACAGCACGACGTCGGCACGGGTCGCCCGGACCAGCTCCTCGACCCGGTCACGAACCGGGGCGGTCGGGTACAACCCACGGCTCGGCCACCTGACGACGCGCTGGGGGTACCGAGCATCGAACGCGCCGGCGTCGGGCCAGTCGGCGGCGAACACGGTCACGTCACCGCGAGGGAAGCGGCGCATCAGCTCGGCCACGTAGCCGTTCACGCCCCCGACGCGGGGCGGGAAATCGTTCGTGACCACCAGGACCTTCATGCCGGGCCTCCGGACGGGGCTCTCGCCGGGTTCTACGTACCCCGGGGCGCCGACGATGATACCTGCTCTGCTCCAACCCGGAGCGACCGGCCCAGCCAGGCGAACCAGGCGGGATGGACCAGGGCCCCCGTGACCCCGGCCAGGCCCAGCAAGACCACATTGTTCGTGTCGAGGATGAACAGCCGAGCCACGTACACGGCCATGAGCATGGCGCCGAGGACCATCCCCAGCCCTCCGAGCCCCGCCGGGAGCCCAGAGCGCTGGTCCCGGATCACCCACGACAGGATCAGCAGCCCGAGGCCGGTGACCCCGAACGTCAGCAGGCCTCGGGGGTCCACCTCGTTGGGCACCCCGGGCGTGTCGAAGGCCGGATGGACCCGCATGGCCAGGTCGAATCCGCCGTGGATCGCCGAGCCGGCCAGTCCGACCACCCCGAGCAGCAGGCCCCACAGGGCGAAACCGGGGTCCGCGCCGCGGATCCGCCCGTACAGCCCGGCCAGCACCGCCGTACCCAGGACCCCCCCGGCCAGGAGGAGCAGCGCCGCGAGCGTGTCGGCCGCGCCGGAGTCCGCCTTCACCGCTACCACGAAGGCGATCGCGTACGCCACGCCGCCCGCCGCCACGGCGTACGCCGCGGCCCCCGCGAACCGCTGGAACGTCATCTCCGCTCCCTCCCACTCGGACGGCCGTATCGTACGTCCCGATCCCCCGCCGGGGGAATCCGCGGGTCGGCCCGGCCTTGGTAGGCTGGCGCCCGCATGTCCAGGAGCAACCTGACCGTGGAGGAGGCTCGCCGTCGCGCCTCGCTCATCGAGGAGCCGGCGTACGAGGTCCACCTCGATCTCACCGGCGAGGAGCGGTTCCGGGTCGAGACGACGATCCGGTTCGGATGCCCGGAGCCCGGCGCCGACTCCTTCCTCGACTGCGCCGGGGTCGAGGTGGTCGTCGCCGACCTGAACGGCCGTCCCGTGGAGGGCCACGACGGGCTCCGGCTGCCGCTGACGAACCTCGTTGAGCGCAACGAGCTGCGCCTGGTCACCGAGGGGCCCTACTCGAACACGGGCAAGGGGCTAAACCGTTTCGTCGACCCGGTCGACGGCACCGTGTATCTCCACTCCGACTCCGAGCCGTTCGACGCCCACCGGTGGTACCCGTGCTTCGACCAGCCCGACATCAAGGGGACGTTCCGGTTCTCCGTCTCGGTGCCGACAGGCTGGGAGGCGATTTCGAACACGAAGCCCCAGGGCCCGCCGGTCGAAGAGGCCGGCCGGGCCCGATGGACGTTCGGAGTGACGCCACCCCTGCCCACGTACATCACGGTCGTCGTGGCCGGCCCGTTCCACGCGGTGCGCGAGCGGCACGGCGACATCGACCTGGGGCTGTTCTGCCGGCAGAGCCTGGCAGAGCACCTGGAGGCCGACGAGTGGCTGGAGATCACCCGGCAGGGCCTCGACTGGTTCGAGGAGGCCTTCGGCCACCCATACCCGTTCGACAAGTACGACCAGGCGGTGGTGCCGGAGTTCGCGGCCGGAGCGATGGAGAACCCCGGCTGCGTCACGTTCCACGAGCACTACATCTTCCGGTCGCGGGTCACCCGGACCCAGCGGGAGATGCGGGCCAGCACGATCCTCCACGAGATGGCGCACATGTGGTTCGGCGACCTGGTCACGATGCGGTGGTGGGACGACCTGTGGCTGAACGAGAGCTTCGCCTCGTACATGGGCGTGCTGTCGCAGTCCGAAGCGACGAGGTTCACCGAAGGGTGGACGGTGTTCGCCAACGCAGAGAAGACCTGGGCGCTCCAGCAAGACCAGCTCCCGACCACCCATCCGATCGTGGCCGACATCCCCGACCTGGTCTCTGTCCACCTCAACTTCGACGGGATCACGTACGCGAAGGGGGCCTCGGTGCTGAAGCAGCTCGTGGCCTGGGTGGGCCGGGAGCAGACGCTCGAAGCGATGAAGGCGTACTTCGCCCGCCACGCGTTCGGAAACACCGAGTTGCGCGACTTCCTCCGGGCGCTCGAAGAGACGTCGGGCCGCGACCTCGACGCGTGGTCGAGGGAATGGCTGGAGACGGCCGGCGTGAACACGTTGCGGCCGGAGGCCTTTGTGGACGGTGATCGGTACGCGACGTTCGCGATCCGACAGGAAGCGCCGGAGGCGCTGCCGACGCTGCGCTCCCACCGGGTGGCCGTGGGGCTGCACGAGGACCGAGACGGCCGGCTGATCCGCCGGGCCCGCGCCGAGCTCGACGTGACCGGCGAGCGGACCGAGGTCGGGGACCTCGCCGGCCAGCCGGTCGCGGCCCTGGCGCTCGTGAACGACGACGACCTGACCTTCGCCAAGGTCCGGTTCGACGAGGGCTCGCTCCTGACGGTGCTG
>JBQGDK010000261.1:0-2498 GCA_052039025.1 Actinomycetota bacterium | reverse complement strand
CCGGCGCCCCAGCCGTCGGGCGCCGGGTTGATCCACACGGGATTCTCCCGCTTGTCCCAGATCGTCCACTCCCCGGTCGGCGTCGGGTACCGCGCCGAGCCGGCGGCCACCGGATACGTCTTCACCTTGCGGAGCCCCTCGTACAGCGTCAGCCGAAGGTCCGAGAGATCGACCACGATCGTGCTGCCCAGGTCGTCCTTCCCGACCTCGGGCTCGAGCTTCTCCGTGGGGAGGACGACGCTGGTCGAGCCGTCGATCACCGCGGCTCGAAGTGCCCGACGCGCCTCTCTGACCGCCAGCTCCCGGCCGGGTCTGGGCCGCCCGAGCACGAGCTCGCCGTCGACGTAGTCGACCGAGGCATCCGAGGGGGCCTCGGCCACTCGCTCGGCGGCGGTCTCCACGAACTCGCGGAGCCGGGGCACGTCGGGCCGGTACCGGACCAGGCCGTCGTGGATCACGGGCCGGTTCAGCAGCCGGAGGAACACGCGCTCCGGCCACGAGTACCCGTCGTTCACGGCCAGCGCCGCGTCGACGGCGGCCTCGACCTCGGCGCTCGTCCCCAGCTCGCCGGGGGTCACTCGCCAGACCTGGTCCCCCGCCTCGACCACGAGCTCCCGGCCCAGGTCGGCGTCGATCTCCGCCAGCACCGCCGCCACCGCTTCATCCCGGGGCATCTCGCCCACGTCGACCCCGGCGATCCGCACGCCAGGGAGCAGTCGGTCGGCGGTGGCCGCGTCGTACCGGTAGGACGCGTACGCGGTCCCCCCGCCCAGCAGCACCGCACCGAGGGCGATCGAGACCGCGACGCGAACGCTCCCGCGCATACGCGGAGCCGCGTGACGTCGCCTCCTCACGGGGAAATCGTACCCGGACCCCTTGGTCCGTCAACCCCCCGATCCGCCGAAGGCAACGCCGACGGAGACCGCGTACGACCTCCGGTCGAGCGAGGCCTGGGCCGGCACCACCGGCGCCCCCGTCGCCTCGACCATCACCACGGTCGGGCTCGACGGCATCTCGAGGACGGCGGTGGATCCGGCGGCGACCTCGACCACCTCCGGTTCGAGGCTCGCGCCGAGGGACGTCACCGTGACCTCGGCCAATCCCCCGCCGGGGTTGTGGAGGACCAGTGCGGCCGGCCCGCCCTCGGGCGGGGTGGCCGGGAGGACCACCCACCGGCTCTTCGCGGCGGGAGCGCCGCCGGTGGCGGCCAGGTCGCCGGGCTCCGGCGCGGGCGGCTCCGACCCTTCCCGACGGTCGCCGCCCTGCCCTTTCCCAGGCTCCCGCCTCCGCTCCGCCGGAGGTGCGGGGGCCGGAGGGATCAGCAGGCGGCCGGCCACGATGGGGGCGGCGCCCTCCCCCTGGACGAGCACCCCCACCCCTCCCGGGGGCAGGTCGAACGTCGCCGAGGCCCCGCCGGGGACGGACTCGAGGTCGACCAGCGGGCTCTGTCCCTCCTCGCCGAGGGCGTCCGCCCGGAACGCCGCCTCATCCCCCGGCGCCGCCACGACGAGCCTTCCGGTCCCGAGATCTCCGGCCCCCGGGACCACCCACGAGGGTGCCGGGGCCGGCGTGCCGATCACGGTCCGGACCCCCGCCGTGGACGTGTGAACGCCGCCGACCACCACGCGCCCGAGGTGAGCGACCACCGCGACGGCCACCCCGGGAGCCCCGAGGGCGAACCGCCCCACCGACACCGCCTTCACCCTCCCCGGACCGAGGACCAGCCCCCGCAGCCGGCCGTGCCGGATCGGCCCGTCCTCGCCGAGCAGGCGCACGTCGATGACGGCCTCCGAGCCGAACGGGTTGTGGATCAGAACCGTGGCTTCCTGGCCGCGAAGCGTGCTGGCCTCCGGCAGGAGCCACTCGGTGGCCGGACCGTCCGCGCAGGGCTCCGCCCCGACGCCGCCCTCCCCGTCGGGGCGAGCCGTCACCATGCCCGCGACCACCGGCGATCCGAAGAACTCCACCACGGTGGCCGAAGCTCCCTCCGGCGCGGGCACCTCGAGGTACGCGTGCGTCCGCGGCGCCACGGTGGAGGTGACCGAGGCGGGCGGGCCGGCACCCGACCGGCTGGTCAGGACCACCTCGGCCTCGACGTCGGTCGGGTTCGCCACCACGATCCACGCCCGCCATCCCTCGCCTCCGCCGTGCGGGCAGTACCAGGCGCCGGAGACGCCCGGTCCGGACGCCGAGGGCCGGCCGCGAGCGGCGCCGATGCGCTCCATGGCGAGCCCGCCCCCCACCACGGCGGCAGCGACCAGGATCGCCACGGCGAGCCGGGCCCGGGCATTCACACCCGGGTCACCTCCCGGACGTCCGGCGCCCGGACCGAAACCCGCTCGGAGCGGCCCTGGCGTCGGCGGAGCGTCCACAGGGCCGCCGCCCAGAGAACCGCCAGCCCCACGAGCTCGAGGGTGCGCCGACCCCCTCCATCGAACTCCACGGTCACCGGCCCCGGACGTCCCTCGAACCCGAGCGCCCAGCCGAACGCCGGGAAC
>JBQGDK010000260.1:0-8038 GCA_052039025.1 Actinomycetota bacterium | reverse complement strand
GTCTTCGTCCGTCCGATCATCGGGGGGCTCCGGATCGCCACGAGGGTCCCCGGGAGAGGACGGCGGGGTGTCGTCTCTCACGTCTTCGTCCGGCGGGGCGAACGGCGTCCCCGGTGGGGGGGACGGTTGCGCGGCGGGCGGGGCCGTCCGTTCCACGGCGATCTCCTCGGGAGCCGGAGGCAGCGGGGCCGTCTCGGGCGGCTCCGGCGGCGGTGGCACGGTCGCCGTCTCCTCGCCCTCCGTCGCCCCGCCGACCGCGGATGGCGCGGCCGTCGTGCCGGTCACGCCCTCAGGGACCGCGGCCTCGGACGCCTCGCTCGTCGTCTGGCCCTCCTCGCCGTCGCTCGGCCGGACGGCGACCTGGACACCATCGCCCTCGACCTCCGGGCGGAGCCTGCCGGCCTGCCCGGTCGCTCCGATCCGCCCGGGCCCGCCGACGAGCGGGAGGGCCACCAGCGAAGCGGCCAGGGTCGCGGCCAGGCCCGCCGCCACCGCCGATTGGCGCCACGCCCGCCGGGCGGTGCGGGTCTGGTCGAGCGGGGATCCGGCGGTCGGATCGATCCGATGAAGCCGGAACGGTCGTGCCTCGTCCAGCCGGAGGCCGTGCCTGGCCCCGATCTGCTCCCCCAGGCCTCGGGGGCTGTCGAGCGCGTCGTCGATCGGATCGTCCGTCACGAGCTGTCCTCCAGGGTGATTGTAGCCTGGTCCGCTCCCGGATCCGGCGTGTCGGCACCTCGGTCTAGCATGATGTCGTGAGCGTCGGCCCCCTCGAATCCGACCCCGCCCAGCGGCGGGTCCTGGACCACGCCTCCGGCCCCCTGCTCGTCACCGGGCCCCCAGGGACGGGCAAGACCTTCCTCCTCCGGGAGCGCTTCGTCCGGCTCGTGGAGGACGGTGCGGATCCCGCCCGGATGGCCCTGTTCACGCTGTCCCGGCGGGCAGCCCGGGAGGCCCGGGAGGCGGTGATCCGCCGCCTGGCCCGGTCCCTGCCGGAGGTCCCCGTGTTCACCGTCCACGGGTTCGCGTACCGCGTCGTGGGCCGGCGGTTCCCTGATCTCGGCTACATCGAGCCCCCCCAGGTGCTGTCGGCGCCGGAGCAGTACGCGGTCGTCCGCGAGATGCTCTCCGAGGAGCGCCCCGCCGACTGGCCATCGTTCGGGCGACTCATCGAGGTACGGGGGTTCGCCCAACAGGTTGCCGACCTCATGCTGCGCGCCCAGGAGCGCCTGCTGACGCCCGAGGATCTCCTCACGGCGGCCGACCGGGCCGGCCGACCCGAGTACGAGGAGGTGGCCGCCTTCTACGGTCGGTACCTGGACGCCCAGGTCGTCGCCGGCCGGACCGACTTCGCCGGGCTCCTGTTCCAGGCCGCCAGCCTGCTTCGCCGGGATCTGTCCGAGGAGGAGGCCTATCCCCACGTCATGGTCGACGACTACCAGGACGTGACCCACGCCACCGAGGCGATCCTCGAGGCCCTGGGCCGGGCCGCCGACAGCGTCGTGGTGGCCGCGGACCCCGCCGGGCACGTGTTCGCTTACCGCGGCGGCACCCGGGAGCCGCTCGATCGCCTGGACCGGACGCTCCCCGGCCTCCGCCGGGTCGAGCTGACCGAGGTGCACCGGCGCGGGGTGGCTCCGGCGGCCCTGGCGCGGCTCGACGGGCCGCGTCCGCCGGACGGCGGGACCCTGGAGCCCGGCCTCCGTGCGCTTGCCTTCAACCATCCCGGCGAGGAGGCGGATGCCACGGCGCACGAGCTGCTTCGAGCCCGAGTCGAGGAGGGCGTGCCCTGGGACGCGATGGCGGTGATCGTGCGGCGCTACGGCGAGTACCTCACCGCGCTCCGGCACGCGCTGAGCCGGCACGGCGTCCCGTACGTGATCGTTGCCGAGGCGGCCGCGGTGGCCACGGAACCGGCCAACCGCCCCGTGATCGACCTGTTCCGGTACGTGCTCCGCCCCGACCGGCGTCCCCAGCTCCTCGAGCGGCTCCTGCTGTCGCCCGTCGTCGGTCTCGAGCCACATGCGCTCAGACGGCTCCGTCGCGAGGCCCGGCTGCGGGACCGCTCGCTCCTCTCGCTCTTCGACGAGCCGACGGAAGGCCTCCCGCTCGATCTGGTCGAGGCCGTGGGCGGCTTCGGCGCGCTCGTCCGTGACCTGGAGCGGGACGCGGACCGGCGGGGGCCCGACGAGCTGTTCCACGAGGTGTGGTCACGCCTGGCCTGGTTCCGGGGCCTCGTCGGCGGCGAGGAGCCGAGCCGCGACCTCGACGCCCTGGCCGCCCTGGCCGGGGTGCTGGCTCGGTTCGTCGAGCGGCGTCCCGGGGCCACGGCCGCCGACTACCTGGACACGCTCGACGCCGCCGAGTTCGGCCCCGACCCGTGGATCACGCCCGAGGAGCGTCGACCTCACGCGGTCCGGATCGTCTCTGCCCACCGCGCCCAGGGGATGGAGTTCGAGGTCGCGCTGGTGGTCGGCTGTCTCGAGGGCGAGTTCCCGAGCATCGGCCACGGATCCTCGCTGGTGGACCTCGACGCGATCGTCGATCCGAAGCCGTCGCCGGCCCGGCTCAGAGACCGCCTGGCTTCGGAGCGTGCCCTGTTCCGCCTGGCTGTGTCCCGGGCCCGCCGGCGCACCGTGCTCACCGCGAGCCGGTCGACCAGCGCCCGCCAGCCACGGACGCCCTCACGGTTCGCGGACCGGCTGGGCGCCGTGTGGGAGAGCGCCGGGGGCCGGATCCCAGCGGAAGCCTCCCTGCTGACGCTCGAGGCCTCGCTCCGACGAACGCTGGCGGACAGGGGTGCGCCCCGCGTCGAGCGGCTGGCCGCCCTGGCCTCCCTCCCGGCCGCCGGCGCCGATCCTCAAACGTGGTGGGGCGGCCGGGACTGGACCGACCCGGGCCGGCCACTCCACGCTGAGGAGATCCGCACGTCGTACTCGAGGTTCGGCATCCTGGACAACTGCGGGCTCCAATACCTCTACGGGGTGGAGATGGGCCTCGACCCCGAGCGGAGCCACCAGATGTGGATGGGCTCAGTGATCCACGACATCGTCGATCGGGCCCAGCGGGGCGAGATCCCGCGGACCGAGGAGGCGATGCTGGCCGCGCTCGAGGAAGCCTGGCGCGAGGACGTGTTCCCGAACCGAGCCCTGGAGCGCCAGCGCCTCCTCGACGCCCGGAAGATGCTGCGACAGTGGTTGACCGACGACACCCTCGGCGAGCCGATCGCCTCCGAGGCCAGGTTCGAGTTCCCGCTCGATGGCGCGGTGATCCGCGGCCGGATCGACGCCGTGTACCGCTTCGGCCCGGACGGCACGCGGGTCGTCGACTACAAGACCTCGAGGTACACGCCGACGCAGGAGCGGGTGCAGGAGAGCCTGCAGCTCGGGGCGTACTACCTGGCGATGAAGCGGACCCCCGAGCTGGCGGCGCTCGGCGAGCCCCTCCTCCTCGAGCTCGCGTACCTGTTCGCCGAGGGGAGCGATGGCGGCTACAAGCACCTGTCGGTCAAGCCCGAGCGGATGGGCACGGGCGAGTACGAGATGTGGGCGGAGACCACGATCCGCCGGCTCCTCGAGGCGGTGCGCCGCGAGGACTTCGCCCCCAGTCCCGAAGCCGAGTGCCGGTGGTGCAGCTTCAAGCCGATCTGTCCGGTGTGGCCTCAGGGCGCGGAGGTGACGCCGTGACTGAGGAGGCCAGCGTCCTCCGGTTCGTCCGGCCCGACGAACGCCCGTACGGGGAAGCCCCCCCCGAGGTCGTGGACGCGATGGGGGGGCGGGTCCCCACCGTCCAGCAGTGGGAGGCGCTCAGCCATCCGCTCTCGCCCGTCGCGGTGATCGCCGGGGCCGGCTCCGGGAAGACCGCGGTCATGGCGGCCCGGGTGGCCTACCTGACGCTGGTGGCCACGGGCAGGCTCGCCGCCGAGGGGCACCGAGGCGCGATGCCCTCGCACATCCTGTGCCTCACGTTCACGAACAAGGCCGCCGAGGAGCTCAGCCAGCGTGTTCTCCGGGCTGTCCAGGGTCTCGGACTGGCCGAGGGGGAGGAGCCGACGGTCCTCACCTACCACGCGTTCGCCGCTCGCCTCCTCGACGACTACGGGCTCCGGATGGGCCTGGAGCCGGGGACGCGGCTCCTCACCGAGGCCCAGAAGTGGCAGCTGATGGCGTCGCTCCTCGACGAGGTCGAGTTCGAGCACTTCGAGGTGCGCTCCGGCTACATCATCGGGGAGGCCCTCCGCCTCGCGGAGCAGATGGCGAACCACCTGGCCGACCCGGAGGCCGTGGCCGAGGAGAGCCGTCGGCTCGCCGCAGAGATCACCGGGACCGGCCGGGATGACCTGCTCGACCGGCAGACGCTGTTGAAGCGCGCCGAGCTGGCCACGCTCGTCGGCCTGTACGCGCTGCGGAAGCGAGAGATTGGGGCCATCGACTACGGCGACCAGATCGCGCTGGCCTGCCGGCTCGCCGAGGAGCATCCCGACGTGGGGAAGGCCTTCAGAGAGCGGTTCCCGGTGATCCTCCTCGACGAGTACCAGGACACGAACGTGGCTCAGGCCGCGCTGCTCCGCTCGCTGTGTGGGCGCGGATACCCGGTGTTCGCCGTGGGCGATCCCGACCAGAACATCTACGCCTGGCGCGGGGCGAGCCTGAAGAACATCCTCCGGTTCCATGACGACCTGGGGGACGAGAACCGGGAGCCCGAGGACCTCCCGTTGTTCGTCAACTTCCGCTCCGGCTCCCGCATCCTGGCCGCGGCGAACTCGGTGATCGACAGGGTCCCGACCGAGCGGAGGGCCGCGGGCAAGCTCCTCCGAGAGCACCCCGAGCGAGGCGAGGGCCGCGTCGTCGCGTTCGTCGGTGCGGACGCCCGGGCGGAGGCCCGCCGGATCGCCGCGCTGATCCGGGAGGATGCCGAGGCCCACCCGCGGCCCGGCGGCGAGCCGGGATGGGAGCGGGCCGCCATCCTGTGCCGCAAGCGGAAGCTGTTCCCTCCGATCGCCGAGGTCCTCCGGGAGGAGGGGATCCCCGTCGAGGTCGTCGATCTCGGTGGCCTGCTGATGCTGCCCGAGATCGTCGACGTGATGTCCTGGCTCCGTCTGCTTGAGGACCCCGCCCGGAACATCGCCCTGGCGCGGGTCCTCATGGGCCCGCGCTGGCGGATCGGCTACCGCGACCTCGTGGCGATGGCCAGGTGGTCCGCCGCTCACAACCGTCAGCTCCAGGATGTCATGCCGGTGGAGGACGACATGCCCGGCGATGTGGCCTTCGCTCTCGCCGAGGCGCTCGACCATCTCGACGAGATCGAGGGTCTGTCGAGGGAGGCCCGTTCGCGGCTCGAGGACTTCCGCGTGCTTCTGGCGGAGCTCCGGGAGGCCACCTCCGGCTCCCTCGGCGACCTCGTCGGGGCCATCGTGGAGCGAACCGGCCTCCTCCACGAGCTGGAGGCTTCGGCGTCGGCATCCTCGGCGGCGTCACGGCGGAACCTCCTGAACCTTCTCCAGCACGTCTCGTCCTTCTCGCCGGTGGACGGCGAGGCATCGCTGTCCACGCTGATCGCGTACCTCGACACCGCCGAGGAGACCGAGGATGAGCTGGAGCCGGCCCAGCCGTCTGAAGCGAACACCGTGAAGCTCCTCACGATCCACAAGGCCAAAGGGCTGGAGTGGCCGGTGGTATTCGTCCCAGGGATGGCCGAGCACACGAGGTGGCCGCAGTCGAGCATCTTCCCCGACGCCAGCCGCCAGCCGAACCCGCTCCGCCAGTCGGCCACGCTTCCGTTCGAGCTGCGGGGGGACGCGGACGTCCTGCCTCGGTACGAGGGCGACATCAAGGCGTTCCGCTCCGAGCTGACGGCCCGCGGCGTCGAGGAGGAGCGTCGCCTCTGCTACGTGGCGCTGACCCGGGCCCGTGACCTCCTGGTGTGCTCGTCGGCCTACTGGTACGAGGGTCCCCAGGACCCGTTCAAGCCGGGGCGGTTCCTCGAGGAGGTCCGGGATAGTGAGGTGGCCGACGTGATCGGGGTGGATCCGAAGCCGGAGGAGAGCCCGCTGCTGGAGGAGCGTCGTCGCCGGGCGGCGTCGTGGCCTCGGCCGGCGCGGCCCGACGACGCTGACGAGCTGTTCCCCGAAGGGTGGCACGCCGCGGCCCGGGAGGCGGTCGAGGACCCGTCCACGATCGAGTGGCGGGTGATGCGGGTCCTCGACGCCGGCGAGGTCCCCGCGTACCGTGATCTCGTGGCCGGGCACACCGATCGGGGCGAGCTGATCCGGAGCCGCACCGCGGTGGAGTCGGGCCCGCTGACTCCGACAACCCTCTCCGTCACGGGCGTCATCGATTACGCGAAATGCCCGAAGCTCTTCTACTGGTCGCAGATCCGTCCGCTCCCCCGGAGGCCGAACCAGCGAGCGCGGCTCGGGAGCGAGGTGCACCGGTGGATCGAGCTCCAGAGCCGCGGCCAGGCCACGCTGCTCGACGTCGACGACCTCCCCGACCTGTCGACGGAGGAGCGCCTCGGAGAACCGGAGACCGCCGACGCACTGCGGAAGGCGTGGCGGCGGAGCCGATTCGCCGAGCGCCAGCCGCTCTTCACGGAGCGTCCGTTCCTCCTCTACCTCGACGGCATGGTGGTGGGAGGCCGGATCGACGCGATCTTCGAGGTAACCGAACGGCGCTGGGAGGTCGTGGACTACAAGACCGGTCGGGTCCCCCCCGAGGACGATCCGATCACCGGGCTTCAGCTCGACCTGTATGCACTGGCCTGCGTCGAGGTGTTCGGCAAGGACCCCACCGACCTCACGCTGACCTACTTCTACCTCGGCGAGGAGAAGGAGGTGTCCCGGCCCGCCGGCGATCCGGGCGAGATCCGAGGGCGGGTGACCGAGGCCCTGGGGGGCATCGCTGCGGGGCGCTACGAGGCCATCCCGGGGCGGCAGTGCCGCTGGTGCGACTTCCTCTCGTTCTGTCCCCCAGGGCAGGCGTTCCTCGGTCGTCCCTAAGGTAATTGGCGGACTTGACCTTCGAAAGTAGTCCCAACTAGGCTAAGCAACCCAAACATGGGCACCGACGCCCTCGGCCATCCGTCGATGACCCGCGCATGGGCCGGAGTCTCCATCCGGCCCCGACGAACCACCCCATTCCATCCCACTCGACCTCGTGGCCCCCCGCGGGAGCCGGGTCTTCTCCATGTCCGTCCCGACCTGCGGGGCCCGGGTACCGGGGAGCCCGTCCGGTGGGTCACCGGCCGCCCCCCGGGGCGAGAGAGGGGATGAGATGTCGCACGCGAGACGAAGTCGGCTCATCGGGCTGAGCGCCGCCCTCGTAGCGCTCACGCTCGTACCGACGCCGATGCTGGCGGCAGATACCGAGTCCGAGTCGAAGGACGGTCCGGTCGCCATCGCCCGGAGCCATGTGGCGGACAACGCGGCTTCACTCGGCGTGGGGAGCGCGGACGTATCGGACCTCAGGGTGGCCAGCTCCTATAGGAGCGCCCACACCGGCGTGACCCACGTCAACATGAACCAGCGGTTCGACGGCCTGGAGGTCTTCGGCGCCTACGTGACCGTGAACGTCGCCTCCGACGGCGAGGTCCTGTTCGTAGGGGACAGCCTGGTCAAGGGCCTTTCCGATGCCTCGGGGAGCGTCCGGACGGACGCCGCCGAAGCCGTGGAGGGGGCCGCGGCCGGCCTCGGGCTGGACGACCCGGCCGACCTCCGGGTGATCAGCGAGAGCAACGGCCCGGCACAGCGCTCGGTCGTCTCCCGGGGAGGGATCTCAGAGGAGCCCATCCCGGCCCGCCTGGGTTGGCAGCCCACAGACGACGGCCTCCGGCTGGCCTGGCAGCTGGTCATCGACGACACGTCGGACGACCACCTGTGGAACGCCACGGTGGACGCCGCCAACGGCAAGCTGCTTGCGAAGGATGACTGGGTGGACCACGACACGCTGGAGGGTCTGGCCAGCGGACTGGCTCGCCCCAGCGTCCTGGCCCAGGCGAGTCCCGGCGTCATCACGCCCGACCCGGTGGACGACGGCTCCAGCTA
>JBQGDK010000259.1:0-1703 GCA_052039025.1 Actinomycetota bacterium | reverse complement strand
GAGGATGATCTCGGCGTCCGGGTGCACCTCAAAACGGGCCGCCAGCTCGGCCTGGAGGCGCTCGATCTGGCGGGTGAGCCCCTCGATGATCCCGGCGAGGGAGCGGACCACCTCGCCGTAGGCCTCGGCCACCACGGGGGGTGCCTCGAGCTGCGGCGACCGAAGGGCCTCGAGGATCTCGGCCGCTCTAGCGTCGAGGTTGCGCTGGCGCCCACCGGCCCGCAGCAGCCGGACGACTCTGGCCTTCGACAGAGCCCTGCCGAGCTCGGGAGTGGGTGCTGCGGCGAGGACGGTGCAGGCCTCGGGGGTCCCCAGCTCGGAGAAGGCCTGCAGGGCGGCTGGGTAGAACTCCCGGAGCGCGTTGCGGAGCGCGTTGGTCTGCCGGGTCCTTGACCAGATGAGGCTCTGGTGGCCCCGGGCCAGAACCTTCACCGCCTCGGCGAGCCCCGAGTCGCCTGCCACCTCGCGGTGGTTGTGGCGGTCGGTGCGCACCAGGTCGGCCAGCATCTTGGCGTCGCCGGGGTCGGACTTGGCCCGCGAGGTTGTGTGGCGCTCCCGGTAGCGGCTGGCCGCCATGGGGTTCACCGCGTAGACCCGGTAGCCGGCCGCCAGGAGTGCCCCCACGAGCAGCCCACGGTCGATCTCGATGCCCACCACCACGTCCCTGGGCTCCTCGGCGTGGGGGGCCACCATCTCGTGCAGGCCAGCCACCCCCTCGACGCCGTCGGGCAGGCGGCCCTTGGCCAAGAGGTTCCCATCCTCTCCGAGCACGCACACGTCGTGGTGCGCCTCGGCCCAGTCGATCCCCACGAAGATCACCGCATCGCCTCCTTCCTCGTCCGCGGGGCCGCGCGGTGCCCGGAGGAGGCTTGCGGCGCGCTAATGGATCAGTGCTCGAGGCACGACATCCCACCGGCCGTCTCGCCGCCTCACCGACCGGCGGTGGCACGCTCTAGACGTAGAGCTCGATGCTCAGCCGGACTGAGTGCTCACCCGCCGGTGGGCTCGGGCACAGCATGCCTCACGGCATCGCCATACGGGAGCCATTAGCCGGGCGGGGCCGGCGCCGGGGGGGTCGCGTAAGTGATCAGCCAGTCCCGCAGCTGCTTGCAGTACCGACGCTGCCGGATCACATCGGGGTGGACCTCGCTGTGCGTCCGGGCCGCGATCATGGCCAGATCGATCTGCGCCTTCCACAGGCGTTTGAGGACCTCCGCGGCCTGTGGCCCGGCACGGGCCGCCATCTCCCGCCGAGCCCTTCGCCGGGCCGAGAGGCTCTGGAGCAGGACCAGCTCGTCGGCGTTGATCCCTTCCTTCCCGACCTCGGTGGCCAGGGCCGCCCGGAGCCACCGGTGTTCGCGACGACGGGCAAGACCGAGCATCAGGACGAGCACGCCGAGGAACGGGAGGCCCTTCACCGCCGTGGCCAGGATCACCTGAAGGTACTCGCCGACCGTGTCCAGGTCGCCGGTCGGGTACAGGTCGAGCACGGGCGAGTTCCACAGGAAGTGGGCCAGGATCGCCGTTCCGATCAGGAGGGCGGCGATACCGAGGCGCTTTCGGAGCGATGCTTCGCGCCGGCGCGAGACGAAGTAGGCCACACCCATCCCGAACAGCCCCGAGTACAGGACGTGCCCGTAGAGCCCGCTGGCGATCACCCGGACGAAGAACCCCTGGAGGACGCCGCCCGGATCGCCGCCGAA
>JBQGDK010000258.1:0-8670 GCA_052039025.1 Actinomycetota bacterium | reverse complement strand
TGCCGGCTCGTCCTGGTGACGCCCCAGAACCCCCGGGGGTTCTCGTAGCCCCTGCGGCGCTTCAGCACCGCGATGTCCCGGTCCCCTCCCTCCCAGGCGGCCCCGTGCCCGAGCAGCCCGAGCTGGACCTGGGCGCTGCCGATCATCCCGATCAGCGGGACGTTCCCGGACGACTCGTCGTAGAGGTCCGCCAGCGAGGGCTCCCGGAGGTAGGCGGGTCCCTGGTCCCACGGGTCGGCGATCCGGCCGTCGATCCGCAGGGCGTTCCCGATCAGCCCGTGCCGCCGCGGGAACGTCCCGGTGCCGATCGTGGCGTGGATCGGGGCGCTGGTCGAGGGCGAGGAGCCGACCGAGGCGCGCTCGTACCAGGTCCCGCTCCCGGCGAGGCGCCGCAGGTTCGGCCAGGCCGCCGGCCACTCGTCGAGCACCCCGCGCCCCCCGCCGTCCCAGACCAGCGTGACCACCAGCCGGACCGGGCCGGCGCCGTCGACGAGGGCCTCCCGCAAGGGTGAGCCGTCCGCCTCGGGGAGGTCGAACCCGACCAGCGCACCGACCGTCGGGGCCAGGTCGGCGACGGTCACGGGTCGCCGCACCACCGCCCCGCGCTCGATCGGCCCCGGGCCGTACACGAGCATCGGGACGTCCTGCAAGTGGTCCGCCACCCCGGCGTGCGGATACCCCGGGCCGATCACGTTCGACCCCTCTGGGATCAGCTGAAGCTCGCCGCTTCGCTCGGGGTCGTAGCCGCGCCAGACCCGGAGGAGGTGACGCTGCGGCAGGCGGCACGCCCGTCGGGCCAGGGCTCCCGACACGGCGGGAGCGACGGTGGGCGCGGCGCCCGGCGAGAGGGGCACCGGGGCGGGCACGGGGGCGGGCCTCGGGTCGGCGTCCGCGGTGCACGCCCCGCCGAGGAGCAGCGCGGCCAGGGTGAGGCGCGCGCTCAGAGCTCGAAGGCGCAGTTCTCGCACTCGAACACGGCGCGGCGGACCAGCGCGGCGTGGCCGCCGCACCGCGGGCACCGTCGGCATTGACCACCGCCGGGGCAATCGATCGGCTCGGTCGTCTGCCCGGCCTGGTCCCACGTCGTGGCCTCGGCGGTCGGTCGGGGGGCCTGCATCGACAGGAGGATCAGGGGCTCGGGACCGGCCCGGAAGCCGTGAGGGTACGCCGCGGCTCGCCCGAGCACCGACCCGGGCTGGAGGGGGACGGCCCCGTGGATCCGGGCCTCTCCCGTGCCGCTCAGCACCACGGTCCACTCCTCGGAGTCGGGGTGGGTGTGCGCGTAGGCGACCTGCCCCGGCGCCAGGGCCTGGATCGAGAGATAGAACTCGCTCCCCTGCGAGATCGGGACCCGGCGGAACCCCGACGGGCAGGGTTGGACGAGGTCGTCGGCGGCGGCCCGGAACACCCCCAGGTTGTCCAGCACCTCGTCGAGATGTCCGACGCCCCGCTCCCCCATCGCCGCCATCAAATCCCCGGCGGCCGTCCGACGCAAGGCGCGATCAGCCCTCCAGCCCGATGACCGCGGGGAGGTCCTCCAGGGAGGTGATGCGGATCGAGTCGGCGTCTGGATGCCGCCCGCGGCGGTCGATGAGGACCGGGATCATCCCCACGGCCCGGGCGGCGTCGATGTCGAACACCGGGTTGTCGCCGACGTAGACGGCCCGATCCGGGGGGGCGCCGGCCCGGGCCAGGGCGATCCGGAAGATCTCGGCAGCGGGCTTCTCCACCCCCTCCACGCCGGAGATCACCGTCACGTCGAAGAAGTGCTGGACCTCCAGCGACTCGAGGAGGCGCTCGAGCCACTCCTCGAAGTTCGAGATCAGCCCGATCGTCAGGTCGGTCCGACGCAGCCGCCGCAGCACCGGGAGCGCGTCGGGGTGCAGACGATACGTGGCCAGATCGCTGAACCGCCGGTACAGGGCCTCGACCAGGCGGTCGTGCTCCTCGGCGATCCCCACCGCGTCGAGGAACGACCGGTACAGCCGGTCCCACATGGCCCGCGATCGCTCCGGGGAGGTCGACCACAGCCGAGCCTCCTCCGAGGTCAGGAACTCGTCGAGCATGCGCGATGAGGCCGCCACGACCTCCTGGACGCGGGCCGGGTCCACCCGGTAGCCCTCCGCCCTGAGGACCTCGGCGAACAGCTCGGCGAACGACGGGTGCGGGTAGAGGAGCGTCTCCCCCGCGTCGAAGAACACCGCCTCGACGTCCACCTCACGTCGCTCCCGGGCGCGCCCGGAGCCGTTCCCACAGCTCCTCCACGCGAGCCTCCAGCTCGACCAGATCTCCATCGTTGGGGATCACCACGTCCGCCGCGGCCTTCCGCTCGGCGTCGCCGGCCTGGGCTCGGATGCGGGCCCCGGCCTCGTCGGGGCTCATCCCTCGATCGCGGACGGCCCGAGCCACCCTCTCCGCTTCGGGGGCGGTGACGACCACGACGACGTCGCAGATCTCCTGGAACCCCGCCTCGACGATCAAGGGCGCGTCGAACACGATGATTTCGGCGCTCCCCCGGTGGTGCTCCATGACCTCGGCCAACTTCCGGAACACCTCCGGGTGCACGATCGACTCCAGGGCCATCCGCAGCTCCGGATCGGCGAACACGGCGGCAGCCATGGCGGCTCGATCGAGGTCCCCGGATGGGTTGACGATCTCATCGCCGAACAGGTCACACACCTGCCGGTAGGCGTGGGTGCCGGGAGCCAGGGCCTCCCGAGCCAGCTCGTCGGCGTCGACCAGGACGGCGCCCCGGTCGCCGAGCATCCGGGCCACCGTGGACTTGCCGGCGCCGAGACCGCCGGTCAGGCCGACCAGGAGCATGCCGGCCGCGGAGGCCTCAGCTGCGGCCCTCGCGCCGCTTCAGGTCCTCGACGATCGACTCGAGCGAGATCTCGTCCTCGTCCTCGCCAACGGCCGCCTCGGCCGGCGAGGGATCCGGGGCGATGTCCTACGCCTCCGGGGCAGGCTCCGGCTCGGCCGGGACCACGGGCTCCGGAGCCGCCTCGACGACCGCCTCTGGGGCCGCGGCCTCGGGGGCCGTCTCGGGGGCCGTCTCGGGGGGGGCCTCAGCCTCGATCTCCGCGACCGGGGCGGCCTCCGCGACCCCCCGCATCGACAGCGACACCCGACGACGGGCCACGTCGACGTCCTCGACCTTGACCCGGACCCGCTCGCCGACTTGCACCACCTGGTCCGCCGACTCGACGTGGTGCTCGGAGAGCTTGGAGATGTGCACGAGCCCCTCGATCCCGTCGGCCACCCGCACGAACGCCCCGAACGGCACGATCTTGGTCACCTCGCCCTCGATGACCTGTCCGGCGCGGTGGTGCTCGGCGAACTCCTTCCAGGGATCGGCCTGGGTGGCCTTCAGCGACAGCGAGACCCGTTCGCGCTCCATGTCGACGTCGAGGACCTCGACCTCGACCTCCTGGCCCACCGCGACGACCTCGCTGGGGTGCTCGACGTGCCGCCACGAAAGCTCCGACACGTGCACCAGGCCGTCCACGCCGCCGAGATCGACGAAGGCCCCGAAGTTCACGATCGAGGAGACCGTGCCCTTGCGCCGCTCCCCCTTCTGGAGCGATTGGAGGAACTTCTTGCGACCCTCGCTCTGCGACTCCTCGAGGAAGGCGCGCCGGGACAGCACCACGTTGTTGCGGTTCCGGTCGAGCTCGATGATCTTGGCCTCGAGCTCCTGGCCGACGAACGGGTGGAGGTCCCGGACGCGGCGGAGGTCGACGAGCGAGGCCGGAAGGAAGCCGCGGAGCCCGATGTCGAGGATCAGACCGCCCTTCACGACCTCGATCACCGGGCCCGTGATCGTGCCGCCCTCGGCCATGATCGTCTCGATCCGCCCCCAGGCCCGCTCGTACTGGGCCCGCTTCTTCGACAGGATCAGCCGGCCCTCCTTGTCCTCCTTCTGGAGGACCAGGGCCTCGATCTCGTCGCCGACCTTGACCACCTCGTCGGGGTCGACGTCGTGTCGGATCGACAGCTCCTTGATCGGGATGACGCCCTCGGACTTGTAGCCGATATCGAGGAGCACCTCGTCCCGATCGATCCGAACGACCTGGCCGCTGACCAGGTCGCCGTCGTTGAAGTCCTTCAGTGATGCCTCGATCGCGGCGGGGAGCTCCTCGGGGGTGAGGTCCCGCTCGACCGTTGTCTCGCTCGTCGTCTCTATCTCGATCAGCTCCTTCCGCCCACGCGGGCCCCGCGCAGCCGTGGGAGGTCCGTGCGGGAGCGCCCTCGCGGGCGTCTCAATAGTAGGAGAACGCCCTGACCAGCGTCAATACGCGTCAGTGTCCGGCCGGCGCGGCGTCGGCCCAGTTCGGGCCGGAGCCCATGTCGACCCGGAGCGGCACCGACAGCTCGTACGCCGACTCCATCTCCCGGCGAGCCACGTCGGCGACGTCGTCGCCGACGTTCTCGCGGACCTCGAACACGAGCTCGTCGTGCACGGTCAGGACCATCGTGGCCGGGCGCTCCTCCAGGGCCGCGTCCACGCGAATCATTGCCAGCTTCATGATGTCGGCGGCCGACCCCTGGATCGGCGCGTTCAGGGCCATCCGGCGGCCGAGGTCGCGGACCCGCGGGTTCGGGGACTGGAGCTCGGGGAGATACCGCCGCCGACCGAGGATCGTCGCCGTGAACCCTTCCGCGGCGGCGAAGGCCACCTGGCGGTCCAGGAACTCCCGGATCCTGGGGAACCCGGCGAAGTACGCGTCGATGAACTCCTGGGCCTCGTCGGGTGGGATCCCCAGCCGTTGGGCCAGCCCGTACGCGTTCATCCCGTAGGCCAGGCCGTAGTTCACGACCTTGGCCCGACGGCGGAGCTCGCCGTCGACCTGGTCGGGCGGCAGGCCGAACACCTTGCCCGCGGTGGCGGCATGGATGTCGGTGTCGGAGGCGAACGCCTCGGCCAGGGCCTCGTCGCCCGAGAGGTGCGCCAGGACCCGCAGCTCGATCTGCGAGTAGTCCGCCACCACGAGGACGTGTCCAGGCGCGGCCACGAACGCCTTGCGGATCTGCCGGCCGGTCTCGCCTCGGACCGGGATGTTCTGGAGGTTCGGGTTGAGGGAGGAGAGCCGGCCCGTGGCCGCGCCGACCTGGTTGAACGTCGTGTGGAGACGGCCGGCCACCACGAGCGGCGGCAGGGCGTCGAGGTAGGTCGACTTCAGCTTGGCCAGCTCCCGGTAGGACAGGAGCGCATCGACGATCGGGTGGCGGTCCCGGAGCTTCTCGAGCACCGAGGCGTCGGTGGACAGCTGCCCCTTCGGCGTGCGTTTCCCCGGGACGAGCTTCAGCTTCTCGTACAGCACGACGCGAAGCTGAGGCGGCGAGTTCAGGTTGAACTCCTCGCCGGCGTGGCGGTAGATCTCCTCCTCCAGCGCCCGCATCCGGTCGCCGAGGTTCTCCGAGAGCTCCTTCAGGTACTCGATGTCGAGCGCCACCCCCGCGGCCTGCATCCGGGCGAGCACCCGCGCCAGCGGCAGCTCGACGTCCTCGAGCAACCGGCGCACCCCGGCCTTCTCCACCCGCTCGGCCATCACCGGGGACAGGAGCGCCACCGCGGCGGCGTGGGCGGCGGGCTCTCGCCACGCGGCCCCCAGCGGGAGCTGCCCCTCGGCCTCGGCCGGCTCCTCGGCCTTCCCGAGCACGTCGACCCCGAGGTAGCGCTCCGACAGCACCGCCAGCGGATACGCGGGCTCCCCGGGGTCCAGCAGGTAACCGGCCAGGAGCGTGTCGAAGGCCACGCCGGCGACCGGGGTGCCCAGGCGGAGCGCGGCGGCCTGGAGCTCCTTGGCGTCGTGGACCCATTTCGGGCGGGACGGATCGCCCAGCCAGCTCGCCGCCGGCCCCGGAACCGTCCCGTCGAGGAGGAGGCCACGGCCGTTCCCCTGGCCCGCCGACAGGCCCAGCGCCACGGCCTCGGCCCCGCGGGTGACCAGGGCGACGGCCACGGGCGCATCTCCCTTCAGCTCGGCGGCGACCCGGCGGGGGGTGATCTCCTGGAGCGTCAGCTCCCTGGCCTCCGCGGCCGCCGGGGCCACGCCTGCCTCCTCCAGCCGCTCGAGCAGCGTCCGGAACTCGAGCGCGTTGAACAACCGCCGAACCGCATCGTCATCGCGCTCGGCGAGCACGCACCCGTCGGGGTCGAGGCCGAGCTCGAGGTCCGTCCTGAGCCGGGCCAGGTCCTTGTTCAGCCGGAGCCGGTCGCCGGCCTCCCGGATCGCCCCGGCGAGCTTCGGCGAGAGCGCGTCGGCTGCGGCCAGGACCCCCTCCACGCTGCCGTGCTCCTGGATCAGCCGGCTCGCGGTCTTCTCCCCCACGCCCGGCACGCCCGGGATGTTGTCGGACGGGTCGCCCTTGAGGGCCACGTAGTCGAGGTACTTCTCGGGGGGCAGGCCGAACCGGCTCTCCACGGCCGTCTCGTCGTAGTCCACGATGTCGGAGATCCCCTTCCGGTTGAACATCACCCGGATCCCCGGGCCGACGAGCTGGAAGAAGTCGCGGTCGGCGGTGACGATGATGGTCTCCATGCCCAGCTCCCGGGCCCGCACAGCGAGCGTGGCGATGGCGTCGTCGGCCTCGTGCCCCTCGATCTCGACGATCGGCACGCCGAGCGTCTCGAGGACCTCCCGGATCAGGCCGAGCTGCTGGCGGAACTCGTCGGGGGCCTCGGTGCGCCCGGCCTTGTACTCCGCGTACCGCGCCAGGCGCTCGGTGGGCGGACCCTTGTCGAACGCCACCGCGATGCGGTCGGGTCGCTCCTCGGACAGGAGCTTGATCAGCATCGACGTGAACCCGTAGACGGCGTTCGTCACCTGGCCCGACGACGTGGCCAGGGACGTGGGCAGGGCGAAGAACGCCCGGTACGACAGGCTGTGCCCGTCGAGGAGGAAGAGGCGCCGCTTCGTCACCGCCGCGGCGATTGTAGACTCCCCCCGTGACCCAGCCCTCCCACGAGTACCTCGAGGCGCTCTACGAGATGGCCGAGGAAGGGATCCCCACCCAGCAGGCCCGACTGGCCGAGTGGCTGAACGTCAGCCCGGCCTCGGTGTCGGAGGCCGTGAAGCGGCTGGGACGGCGGGGGCTCGTCGAGACCGGCGAGGATCGCCGGCTCAGGTTCACGGCCGAGGGCCGGCGCGCGGCGGAGAGCCTGGTTCGCCGTCACCGTCTGGCCGAGCGGTTCCTGGTCGAGGTGATCGAGCTGCCGTGGCACCTGGCCCACGAGGAGGCCACCACGTGGGGACCGGCGATCTCCGAGCGGGTGGAGGGACGCCTGGTGCAACTGCTCGACGACCCGGCCACGTGCGTGCACGGGAACCCGATCCCCGGCACGCGGCGCCCCATCGACCACTCCGGCCTTCGTCCCCTCGACGAGGTGGAGCCCGGCGCCGCCGTCACGCTCGAGCGGCTGACCGAGGACCTCGAGCTCGAGCTGGACGTCATGCGGTTCTTCGAGGACGCCGGCCTGATGCCCGGCGCGACGATCCGGATCCTTGCCGTGGCCCCCGACGGCACGATGACGCTCGAGGTCGCCGGGGAGAAGGTGGGGTTGGGGGCGCATCTCGCCGACAACCTGTGGGTCCGGTCCGCGACTTGACGCAAATCCGACTCAGCGGATAGGATTAGCCGCACTTGAGCACTCTGGTTAGGCAAGCCTAATATGGGCGCGAGGAGTGGGCCAGGATGGGCGCTGCGTTCCTGATCACCCTGCGGGAGGGCCTCGAGGCGGCCCTCCTGATCAGCATCATCCTGGCGTACCTGAACGCGATCGGGCGCCGTGATGCCCACACCGTCGTGTGGACGGGGGTCGGCGCCGCCATCATCCTGAGCGTGGGGGTGGGGGCGGTCATCTTCGCCATCGCCGGGGGCCTCTCCCACACCGCCAGCGAGGTGTTCGAGGGACTGGCCAGCTACCTGGCCGTCGGAGTCCTGACGTGGATGATCTTCTGGATGCGTCGGAACGCCATCCTCATCAAGGGTGAGCTCCACGAGCGGGTCGACGTCGCCCTGGCCTCGGGATCCATGGCCGCGCTGGGAGCCCTGGCGTTCGTGGTGGTCGCGCGGGAGGGCCTGGAGACGGCCCTGTTCCTGTTCAGCGCGTTCAAGGCGAGCTCCGACACCCCGGCCGGTCTCACGATCCTGGGCGCGCTCCTGGGGCTGGCCCTGGCGGTGGCGCTGGGGATCCTGGTGTACCGGGGCGGCATCCGTCTCAACCTCCGAACGTTCTTCCGCGTCACCGGCGCTCTGATCCTGGTCGTGGCGGCGAGCCTGCTCGTGTATGGGACCCACGAGCTCCTCGAGGTCGGAGCCTTCCGGTTCCTCCAGGACACCTGGCTGCTCGAGGAGGCCGGCGCGGTGGCCGAGGTCATGAGCCTCGTCAACCGGGTCGTCGTGGGCCTCGGCGGCGAGCCGACCTGGCTGGAGTTCACCCTCTGGCTGGCATACCTGGTCGTGAGCGGCTTCCTGTTCTTCCGGCCTCACCGGGTCGCGGTGGTCCGGCCGACCGACCGAGAGCGGTCGGACGCCGTCACCGGCTGACCGCGACTCCTCCGCCGCCGGAGCGGCTACACTCCGCGCCACCGTGGCCGACGACACCCTGCCCGGGGGCGTGGATCCCGACCGAGCTGTGGAGATGGCCAACGAGGCCATGCGCGG
>JBQGDK010000257.1:0-2059 GCA_052039025.1 Actinomycetota bacterium | reverse complement strand
GCCTGGTAGTCGGTGGTGTTCGAGCACGAGGTCAGCTCACGGTACCGGCCCTGCCCGGGGAGCCACACCTCGATGTCGTACTTCTTCGCCGCCGAGGCCCCCAGCTCGCCCGTGCACACGTTCGCCACCCGGTAGGGCAAGCCGAGCCCCTGAACCAGCTCCTCTTCACAGGAGAGGAGGAACTCGTGCTCGTCCCACGACGCGCCGGGGCCGGTGAACGAGAACATCTCGACCTTGTCGAACTGGTGGACCCGGAAGATCCCCCGGGTGTCTTTCCCGTGAGCCCCGGCCTCGCGCCGGAAGCACGTCGAGTAGCCGACGTAGCGTCGGGGGAGCGTGCCCGACTCGAGCAGCTCGCCCTGGTGGAGGCCCGCCAGCGCCACCTCGGACGTGCCCACCAGGTAGAGGTCGTCCTCGCGAGTGACGTACAGCTGGGCCTCGTCGGTCGGCAGGAAGCCGGTGCCGTACATGGCCTCCTCCCGGACCAGCACCGGGGGGATCACCGGGAGGAATCCCTTCGCCAGGAGCCGGTCGAGGCAGTACCGGACCAGCGCGAACTGGACCATGGCGGCCCCGCCGAGGAGGTAGGCAAACCTGGTCCCGGAGAGTCGGGCCCCCCGCTCCAGATCGATCACACCGAGCGAGGTGCCCAGGTCGACGTGGTCGCTGGGCTCGAAGCCGAAGTCCGGGCGCTCCCCGACCTCCCGGAGGATCTCGTTGTCCTCGTCGGTCTCGCCCTCGGGCACCGACCCGTGCGGCGGGTTCGGAAGCCGATCGAGGAGGCCGCGAACCGCCTCCTCGGCGTCGAGCAGGGCCGGCTCCAGGTCCTTGAGCCGGTCCGACACCCGGCGGACCTCGTCGATCCGGCGCTGCCGCTCGTCGGGCGGCGCCGACCCGATGGCCCTGGAGGCCCGGTTCTGCTCGGCCCGGAGCTCCTCCACCTCGGTGGTGAGTCGCCGGCGCTCGGCGTCCTGCTCGAGCAAGCGGTCGAGGTCGCGGGCCAGCTCGGGAGAACGGCGCGCCAGCGCGCGGCGAGTCGGCTCCGGGTCGTCGCGGATGGTCTTGAGGTCGAGCACTCAGGCGCCGGGCCGGACCCGCCCCCTCGAGGCCAGCCGAACCGGCGTCGCCGCGCCCGAGGAGGTGAGGGCCTGCTGGATCGCCGCCTCCTCCTCCTCGGAAAGGTTGTGCCTCGACGTCCACGCCTCCACCGGCTTCGCGTAACAGCGGGTGTCCTGCCGGCCGTTGATCGAGGTGATCACGAAGCCGTCACCTTCTGCATCCAGGAGCGCGGCCGAGAACGAGAGATGGCCTCCCATGTCCTCGAAGGCGTCGTACCGGACCAGCCCGATCCGCTGGATCGCGCCGAGGAGGGCCTCCGCCTGGCGCCGCTGCTCGCCGGCGAGCTGTCGGACCGCAGTCTTCAGCTTCGCCAGGGCCTGATCGTGCTGAGACAGGAGGTGCACGGCCGATCGGTCGTCGGCGAGCTTGCGTCCGCCCTTCGGCGTGTTGACCACCAGGAGATACACCGCGAACGCGGCCAGTCCCAGGGCGGCGAACGAGACGATCGTCAACAGCTCAGGCGAGAGTGCCATAACGCACGGACACCCTATCCTCTGCAGCTGAACCGGTGCAATCGGCCGACCCCGTCAGCCGATCGGGCTACCCGCGGAAATGGTCCCTTCGGGCCATGGACAGCCCTCGACGCTCGTTGCCACACTGACGCGCCCAGGGAGGGAGCCAATCTGATCAAAGTCGTGATCGCCGACGACCACCCGTTGACCCGGATGGCCGTGCGCACGTACCTCGAGAGCGAGGGGGGCTTCGACGTGTGCGGCGTCGGCGAGACCGGGGAGCAGGCCCTCGATCTGGTGCGGCAGCACCGCCCGGACGTGGTCGTGCTCGACTACCAGATGCCGGTGCTCGACGGCCTGGAGGCGGCCCGCTCGCTCGGCCAGACCGATCCCGACGTGGGCATCGTCCTGCTCACCGCGGCGGACCAGCGGGACGTGGCCCGGGCGGCGGCCGGTGCGGGGGTGGGGGGGTTCGTCCTCAAGACCGA
>JBQGDK010000256.1:0-4140 GCA_052039025.1 Actinomycetota bacterium | reverse complement strand
TCGACGTTCGAGGACGACCGGCGGATGCACGCCGTGGGTCGGATCCTGCTCGATGGTCGCATCCCCAACGTGCAGGTGTCGTGGGTGAAGCTCGGCATGGAGGCGAGCGCTGTCATCCTTCGCGGCGGGGCGAACGACTTCGGTGGGACGTTGATGGAGGAGACGATCTCGCGGATGGCCGGGTCGGAGCACGGCATCCGGAAGGAGCCGGAGGAGTTCGTCGACGCGATCAGATCGATCGATCGCGTGCCCATGCAGCGCACTACCACATACGAGCGCGTCACGCCAACACCATCTCGCTGAGTTATCCACATCGCCGGGGCGACGAAAAGTTCCTTCAAACGCCTGTGAAAAAAGTTCATCATTGGGACTGGACAAACGTGGTGCGCCCCGTCCAGAATTACACCCATGTAGTTCGACGGCGGGGGGGTAGCGGATGCACCACTACATCCCGTGGCAGGAGAGGGCGAGATGCCGGGAGTTCGACCCGGAGATCTTCTTTCCCGAGAAGGGCGGATCGTCGCGCGAGGCGAAGCGCATCTGCGCCGAGTGCACGGTTCGGATCGAGTGCCTGAACTACGCGCTGCGCCGCGACGAGCGGTACGGCGTGTGGGGAGGGATGAGCGAGCGAGAGCGACGACGCCTGAAGCGCATGGCGTCCTGAGCGTGGAGAGGAGGTGACGATGGCGACAACGCGGAGGAGGAAGTCGACCGCACGCAAGAAGTCGACGGCCCGGAAGAAGGCGCCGGCGCGGAGGAAGACCACCGCACGGAAGACCACGGCGCGGAAGCGCACGACCGCGCGGAGGAAGACCGCCGCACGGAAGACGACGGGCCGCAGGAAGTCGACGGCTCGGAAGTCGACCGGGCGCAAGAAGTCGACGGCGAGGCGGAAGACGACGTCGCGGAAGCGGGCGACCGCCAAGCGGACCGGCGGGCGGAAGCGGACGGCCAGGAAGAGGACCACGGCCGCCCGCAGGCCCAGGAAACGGGCCACGGCGCGCAAGTCCACCAGGCGGACCACCTCGAGGAAGAAGAAGTAGCCTCGAGGTACCAGCGAACGGAGGGGGGCCAGGGGCCCCCCTCCGTCGTTTTCGCCGTGGGCCGGCCGGCCGACTAGGCTCGCCCCGGAATGCAGACCGACGCCCCGTCCGTCCTGGCCGTGCTCGTCGTTCGAAACGGCGCCGCGTGGCTGCCCCGCGCGCTCCGGTCGCTGGCCCGCCAGACCCATCCGCGGCTGGGCGTGCTGGCCGTGGACAACGCCTCCACCGACGGGTCCGGCGAGCTCCTCGAGCGTGCCCTCGGGGCCAAACGGGTCATCCGCATGGATCGCAACGTCGGGCTGTCGGGATGCGTGCGCAGGGTCATGGAGATCCCCGCGGTGCACGGGATCGACTTCCTCCTGCTCCTCCACGACGACGTGGCACTGGCGCCCCAGGCCGTGGCCCGGCTCGTCGAGGAGGCGGGGAGGGTCAGCGGTGCCGGCGTGGTCGGCCCCAAGGTCCTCGACTGGGACGGCCGGGTCCTCCTCGAGGTCGGGTTCAGCACCGACCGGTTCGGCTATCCGCAGTCGCCGCTCGAGGAGGGGGAGATCGACCAGGGGCAGTACGACGTCCCTCGCGAGGCGATGTTCGTCTCATCGGCGGCGATGCTCGTGTCCCGGGATGCGATCGAGCGCGCCGGCCCGCCCGACGATCGGCTCGCCCCGGGCGACCTCGACTTCTGTTGGCGGATTCGCCTGGCCGGCTATCGAGTCCTGGTGACGCCGCGGGCCGTCGCCGTGCATGCGCGACGGGGCGAGGAGGACGCCCGACCGAGGTATGAGACCGAGCGATCCGCGCTGGCCGCGATCCTGGTCGGCTACCGGCTGTGGACGCTGGCGTGGATCCTTCCGCTGTACGCGCTCCAGGGCCTGGGACGGCTCGTCCTCTACCTGTTGGGCCGCCGGTTCGACCGGGCCGGCGACGTCCTGTCGGCATGGGGCTGGAACCTCGTCCACCTCCCCGGCACGATCGCGCGACGGTTCCGGGCCCAGCGAGTGCGGCGCGTGTCGGACCGCGAGGTGATCCGGTTCATGTCGCCGGCGGGGACCCGGCTGCAGCGATGGGCCACCCAGGCGTCGGCCATCCTCGTGGGCGGGCGGGCCGCACAGGTCGAGGAGGGGGAGGAGCTCGAGGCCCCCCCGCTCCGGCAGCGCGTGGCCTCGGTGGTCGGGGACCACCCGGTGGCCGTCGCGTGGATCGGTGCGGCCGTGGTCACGCTGGTGGCGTTCCGCGACGTGCTGTTCGTTCCCCGGATCGAGGGTGGCGCGCTCCCGGTGTTCCCCCCGGACGTGTCCTCATTCTTCGGGGCGTTCGCCTCGTCGTGGCGCCAGACCGGGTTCGGTGGCCCCGAGCTGGCGAGCCCGGCGCTGGTGCCCCTCGGGGTGGGGAGCTTCCTCGCGCTGGGAAGCCCCGACCTCCTGGCGCGGCTCGTGGTCGCGCTCGGCCCCGTGGCGGCGGGTGTGTCGTGCTACGCTGGCGTGCGGCGCTTGGGGCCCGGCGCCGGCGCGGCCACGGTTGCCGCGGTGTCGTATGCCGCGGCGGCCCCGGTCCTGTGGGCCTCGTCCGAGGGACGAGTCTCCGTGATCGTCTTCCTGGCCGCGCTTCCGATCGTGGCGGCGCGGCTCGTGGACGCCTTCTCGCCGGCTGGCCCGGCCGGGCCGCTCCGGTGGGTGGTCGGGACCGCGATCGCGCTGGCGGTGGTGATCGCCTTCCTGCCCTCTGCCTGGATCGCCGTCGCCATGATCGCCGCGGCTCTTCTCATCGCGCCGGTCCGCCGGGGGGGGCGGCTCCGCGGATCGCTCCTGGCGATCGTGACGGCGGCCGTCGCCGCGCTCCTGGTCGTGCCGTTCCTGCTGACCCTCCTCGAGACCGGCGGCGTCGGGCCCGGTCCGCCCGTTCCGGCCAGGTTCCTCGATCTCATCCGACTGGCGCCCGGGCCCGGGCCCGGGTCGGGGTTGACCGCGGCGTTCCTCCCGGTCGCAGGGATCCTGGCGTTCGCCGTGGCGTCGGACCGAGGGGCCGCGTGGCGGGCGTTGCTCACCGCGGCCGTGGGCATCCCTCTGGCGTGGCTGGCCGCGGCCGACCGGCTGCCGGCCGCCGTTGCCGAGCCCGTTCCCTATCTGGCCGCGGCCGCCGTCTCGCTGGCGTTCCTGGTGGGGTTCGGCGTTGCCGGGATGCCACACGGGGTCCTCAGGGCCGAGTTCGGGGCGCCGCAGATCGTGGCCGCGCTGGTCACGGTGGTGCTGGTCCTGGGGCTGATCGGACAGGCGGTGCGGGTCCTCCCGGGCCGCTGGGCCGTGGGGGAGGAGCGGGTGGCGCCGGCATGGCCGGTGGTCACCTCAACCGAGCCGGGCACGCGGTTCCGGGTGCTGTGGCTGGGTGCCGACGACGGCCTCCCGTTCCCGCCGCCGGGGGGAGATCCCGAGGGCGTGGCGGTGGCGGCCGGCACCGAGCTGGCCTACGCCGTGACCGGCCGGGCCGGACGTTCTGCGCTCGCGACGGCCGTGCCGCCGGACCGGTCGGCGCTGGTCCGGGTGGAGGCCGTGCTCACCGCGATGCTGGAGGGCCGGATCGCTCACGCCGGCGCCCTCCTCGGCCCGACGGGGATCCGGTACGTGGTCGCCGGCCAGGGCCGGCTGCCGGGGGTCGCGGTCCGCCGGCTCGGCGAGCAGGTGGACCTCGATCTCGTCCAGCGAGCCGGAGGGCTATCGATCTATCGGAACGCCCGCGCGATCCCGCCGGCGGCGGTGGTCCCGGGCGAGGCGTCCGTGACCGCGGCACGGTCACACTCCCTGCTGGCGCCGGCCCATGTGAGCGGCGCCACGGCCGGCCGGCTCGAGGGGGGTGCCGAGGTGCTGCGAGGTACCGTGCCCGAGGGCGACGTCTCGCTGCTGCACGTAGCCGACCGATTCGATCCGGGATGGCGCGCCCGGACATCGACGGGCGATGCGGAGCCGTTCCCGGCGTTCGGCTGGGCGCTCGGGTTCGAGGGACGTCCGGGGCCGGTGACCGTGGAGTTCGATGGAGGGGGTCGGCGCACCCTCGAGCTCGTGGGGCTGGCGGTTCTCTGGGCGGCGGCCCTGTGGACGCTCCGCCG